>JAIOJM010000018.1 GCA_019911785.1 Sulfuricella sp.
CTCCCCGGCAAGCCGCGAAGTGCTGGCCACCCTTTTCTAAATCAAGGAGCGAATCATGAATCTCAATCTCGTAAAAGGCGTCACCCTCACCCCTCCCGTCATTGGTCGTATCACCATGGGACACACGGTTATTAAGGCCGATTCTAAAACATTGCCTGTCAAGGACGATCATTTCAGCCTGACCACTCTGGTTCAGGAAAAGCGCGATCGCTCCTGGGGCAAACATCCCTTGGAGGCGCGGCACGCCAAGTCCGACGAAAAGCTCCGGGCAATTCCGGTGACAATCGCGTTCAACGATGTCAATCTCAACCTCAATAACCGCTTCAGCGCCTTCGACGTGAAGTCTGGCCGCGTGCTATGCGCCGGCAATGGCGAGAAGGCCCGGCGCGCCACAGAAGATGGCGTCCAGGATATCGCCTGCCCACGCCCGGAAGGTTGCGAATATGGCCAGCGCCAGCGCTGCAAAAACATGTCTCGCGCCTATTTCAAGGTCGAAGGGCAGTCGGACGAGCTGGGCGTGTTTATTCTGCGCACCACCTCTTACAACTCGCTTAACTATCTGGCCACGCGCTTGTCCGAGCTGCACGGGCTGACCGGCGGCCGAATCGCCGGTATGCCGATGATGCTGGTCATGGAGAGCAAGACCACCACCCAGTCCTTTCGTGAGCCGTTCCAGTTCGCTGACCTGGTGCAACGCCCCGGCATGTCCCTGCTGGACGCTATCAAGGAGGCGAACAGGTATCAAACCGCGATGTCCGAGGCTGGCTTGTCCCTCGAAGGGCTCGAAAAAGCTCTGAGCGATGGCTTGGCCAATGGCGACTTTGCTGACGAGATCGAGGACGTGGACGAATGGCTGTCTGACGACGATCTACTGACCGCCACCAGCCAGCAACTCCAGCATAGCGGCTTGCGCGGTCTGGATAGTCTGGCCGACAAGCTGAAGGGCGGCGAACCCCAGGGTGCAGATCCACAGGAGGATTCTGCTGGAGAGCAACAAGATCTGTTAGCAGCCTAAACCAGGTGCAGCATGGAAACCGATCGCGTCATTCTGTGCAGCACCCGCGGCGTCCGGCAGGAAGTAGAATTTATCCTGTCGTCCGTCGACGGCGGACTGCAAGTGACAAACATTTTTTCCCTGGTATCAACCGATCCTGCGGCGCTCTATACCACCGAGGATCCGGTCGGCCCAGATAACAATGCGGCAATCCTGGACGCGATTAAGGATGCTGGGATGGTTCTGTGTGCTTGGGGGAACCATGGCGCTCATGTTGGCCGCGCCCGCGAAGTGGTGGACATGCTGCGGTCTGCAGGCGCTACGCCCCACTCGCTTGGACAGAACACCGACGGCAGCCCGAAACATCCCCTTTACGTGGCTTATGCCACCCTTCCAAAACCTTTCTTTCTCGACTAGCGGATCAGCCAGGCCGCCACTGCGCCGATGACGAATGCCACCGCCACGGCCCAAAGAGGGAAGCCGGCGGCCTGTTCGCCAGCCTGTTCCAGCAAGTCCGTCGCGGACTTCGCCTGTGCTTGAGCGGTGTTCCGCTCCTTCTCCAAAGACTCCATGCGCTCTTTGGTTAGGCGCAGCTCCTTGCCTATGTCGCCCTGTAGTCGCTGCCGGCGCTCGATCCTTTCCCTGACATAGCCGCCAGCCTGTGCTGGTGTGTTGGCGCTATAGTCTGCAACCAGGTCAAGCAGAGTGGCGTTGCCGGTATGTCCCAGCCCAACAACCCGGTGCGCTGTCTGGCCTGCCAGCGCCATTACAACCCGGGGGTCATCAAACACCTCGAAATCTCCAGAATCCCCTCCCCCGCGAATCATGATGAGCAGATCCGCGTCGGCCTGTGCAATGGACTTGGCAATGGCTACAGGGTCTAGCATATTGACCTGAATCGGATTGATCACCAGGACGCTTCCCAGTTTGTCCAGTTCGGCCAGGCAATCCCTCGATACCTGAGCGTGTACCGAGGTGGACTGGATCATCGCCACCGTGATCGTGTCGTGAGCGGGAAACTCGTTGCGTACCATCCGAATGCTGCGCAACCGATCGAGCGTCATGCGCCCCTGGTCAGTCACCGTGCCTGTGGCGGGTGCCTCCTCCGCGCTTAACTGGATGTCCGCTACTGACAGCTTGACCTCGACTCCATAGGCGGTCGCGCGCGTGACGATTACCCCAGATGCAACGACCTGGTGGCCCGCCACAATGCCACGGCCGGAAAGCAACGAGGCTGGGATGTCTGCCTTGGCCTGTGCGCCGCCGTCATCCATGATCTTCACGTTGTAGTGCATCTTTCCGCTGACTTTGCCGGGGTCGGTCAGGCGGCCACGCAAACGCACCATTCCAGCGATCTCCGGCAAGTTTTCCTTCACCAGCCGATTGATGATCAGGTCGATATACTGCTGCAGTGTTCCTGGCGTGAACTCTGCGAATACTGGATCTTCCGACGACGTGTCGGTTTGCATCATGCCGCTCCTCCTTATATCCAAAATGGCGATTTCTCGGATTGCCTTACCAAAGATGTGGTCGTGGCACGCCTGTCAGTGTTGTGGCTTTCGTCTGCCTTTACAAACCACGAATCGCACCTACGAGGCTAGCATACCGGACAGGCCAATTCTGGCTTTTTATCCGTAACTGCACAGTCCATTGTGGACGCGCATCATTTCCGCTCAATCCAGTATTGGCGCGGCTTACAGGTAAACATATTTCAAACGAATTCGGTCTGTTTTGGCATCATGGAAACATAAAGAAAACGGAGATGCCGCCATGAATGCTGTTGCTGAAATTACCATTCCAGAACTGGAACCGATGGTTATTCCCACTCTCTTGGAGTTGTTCGGCAACCTGCATTGCCGCCCAGACATCCCCAACGAGGTGTACCACGCAGACCGCACCTGTGTTTCGGTGTCTGGACTGAAGCAGATTTTGCGCTCGCCAGCTCATTTTCAGGCGTATCTGAGCGGGTCTTCTCGCAAGGAAACGCCCGCCATGTTCATGGGAACGGCTATCCATGCGCGGCTGCTGGAACCGGATCTGTATGCCGGTGATTACGTGACGGCACCTTCCTGCGACAAGCGCACCAAGGATTACAAGGAATTCGAGATCGCTCATGCCAACCTGAAGATACTGACACCGGAGCAAATGGTGACCATCGAGGGTATTGCCCATAGCGTTAGCCTCCATTCTTCTGCGGCCACTCTGCTTCGGGCCGGGCTGGTGGAACACACGATCATCTGGCAGGACGAGGAAACCGGGATATGGCTGAAGATCCGCCCGGATTGCCTGTGCGTCGATTTTGACACCGGCATCTGTCTGGACGTGAAGACCACCGAGGATGCCTCGCCGTCGGCTTTTCCCCGCGCGTGCGTGAACTACGACTACGACCTGCAAGCAGCGGTGTACCTCGAAGGTTTGCGTCATGTTTTCAAGCGCGACTTCGACTTCGCCTTTCTGGGTTGTGAGAAAGAGGCTCCTTACGGTTGCGCGCTCTACGGCGCACCGATGGAGATGCTGGAACGTGGAATGCGCCGTTTCCGCGAAGCGCTGCGCCTGCTGAAAGAGTGCCGGACAGCCGGGCAGTGGCCGTCTTATCAACCAGCGGGCGATTACGCCATTCTGGACTGGCCGCGCTGGGCTTGCTGAATCTAATTCCATCTGTTGAGGAGAATTCCCATGCTGGACCGCCAACACACCCAGACCATAACGGTCGGCGACGCTTCCGTCACGGCTAGTATTTCGCCGTGCTGCCGGATGTATCCCGGCCACGGCTTGCAAATCCGTGTGGCCCTGTCGAACGGCGGGTCGGCCTATGTTCATGACGCTGCAAAACCCTTTGACCAATCCTGTGAGGCCGATGTTGATCGCCTTCTGAGGCGGGTTCGCGTGATCCACTGCTCCCGCTGCGGCGGTCAAGCGTTCGACCCCGCCAGCGTGGTTACCAATCGTAATGGTCTATGTGTGAGCTGCTTCCTGTCCGATCTGGATGCCGAATTTGCCGAGGCAAAGGCCAAGGAGCATGCGGAGATCGTAGCCTTGGAAGCCAAGATGAGCGCCTTCGTACTGGAACTGTCCGCCTGTGGTCGCTTCGACGTGCGGGTCAACGGCATGCGCATCGGCGTGGTCATTGGTGGCCGTCGGAAGTGGTGTGCCGAAACGGGCCGCCGGGTGATCGGTTATTTCTCCTCCCCTCAAAAAGCTGGACGAGCCATCGTGACAGATCGACGAAGCCAGCAGGATCAGCACAACAAAGGAAAACCTGATGACGCAGATACGTAAGCGTTTTCTCTCACGAGATAAACCTTCTTTCTTGAGCGTCCTGTAATAATGGCAAGGCGCTCAAGAAAGACCTTCCCGGAGGAAGGTCAAAGGTGGATCAGACTTCTTCTATGGAAATCTTTCCTTTACCGTCAATGCTGATGGTAAAGGTGGATTCGCGCAGATTGGTCTTATTGTCTGCGTTGGCACTGAGCAGACACTTTTTCAAGGTTTCGATCTTCGATTCTCCGGCCAAAATAGCGACCAGGTTGTCAAACGCCTCACAATCGAGACTATTATCGGTTGCCATGTATGTATCGTACTCGTCCAAGTAGGGTGAGGCCTGAAGCAGGACATGAGATGCCGATCCAGATCCTTTGGGGACCATGAAGACCATCGTGCCCGACCAATTATCGGAGCCCAGTGCTACCGGCTCTTTAATTTTCAGCGGTTGACCATTCAGGACAATCACCAGCTTGTCGACCAGCTTGACCTTGCCGGAGGCATAGCATCCGGAGAAATCCTCCTCCGCCACGACCTTACAGCTGACATTCAGGCTGGCTTCATCGAGATCTAGGATATGACTGCGCGCCCAATGTCCTTGGGGGACATCGGAAACGAACAGCCATTCTTTCTCCTGGGCGTACAGGTATTTGGCAAACTCATTCCCGCCATCCTCATAGTCCAGTCCTTGGCATAGAACGAAAGCGCCGGACTCGACTTCTTCTCGGGTGACTTCGGCCTTGCTCGGGTGCATGAACTCGTTCCCGAAACCGCTCTTCACCGGGTAATCGCCCACGAAAGACAGGACGCTTTTCGGAAGCACTGGGATTTCGTTCATGATTTCCAGCGCATCGTACTTCTTAGCCACGTCCCAGTAGGCTGCGACAAACGCGGATGCGGAAATTACCTGCTTCTGCGCTTCCATGTGGGCAAGGCAGAGCGCACGGATTTCACGCCTGAAGTCATTTCCGGCCTTCTTCCCATCAATCAGCGCATCGCGGTCTGGCATGCGCGTCTGATATTGGTGGTGGTCAACATGAACGATCGGCCCATTATCTCTGCCGTATGTCCTGTCATCAAAACCCGCCACTGTTACCGGCAGTCCTTGGCAGTAGACGACTCCTTGGGGTTCATATACCAGCGGATCAGCGGTGTGAATGCCCCGAATCGATATAAATCCGACCGGAGTATTCGCGCCGCTGAGGTTTCCTGCCGCATGTGGCCTCGGCATATCCTCTCCCCTCCAGAAGACGGGGATGGCAAACCCTTTTGCGTAATCACGGATGGATTTTCCGATCTGTTCTGCTCCCAGCTTGCACCCGTGCAGCGTAAGTCGGGTTCCTCCGATGAAACTGGAGGGCTCAACGGCGATGTTCCGCTTGGAGATCAGATCATCTGAACAGAAGGTGATCTGACGACCGCGCGACTCCACTGTGACCTGTTCAGCGGCAAAGCTGACACTGAAGAATCCGATACCGAAGGGTTTATCAGTTGCGATCGTTTCTTCCGACCATCCGGATTCAGCCACGGTTATCAGGGCGCGGAAATCGGAAATACCGCATCCGTTATCCGAGATGATCAGCGAAGCTGTTTCGTCGTTAAAGTCGAGTTCCACGGACGATGCGCCGGCTCTTCGTGCATTCTGGATTGCCTCAGCCAACACGGTCGTGCTGGTAGAGAACATGGTTTTCAGATGCTCGAGAAAGCGGCTCTCGTTCACGCCACTGGTAATACTGATTTCCTGTGCTGCTTGTTGCATGGCAAATACTCCTTCTCAGAGTTTGCAGGCAGCACCCCCGGCAGGGAGTGACACCCTGCGGGTTGGATTTCCCTCGAACCAAAATGGTCGGAGGAAGTTTCGACTGATATCGCACAGTCGCAGGCGTTTGTCTCAACACGAGACGAAAACCCTTTTTTCAAAGCTCTACCGTGGCAGAACACTGAAAAAAGGACCCCGCAATGCAGGGTCAAGTGGGGTAAAAGTTAATGCAGTTTTTGTGTACGCTTTGAAGCTTGGTACCCGATAGGGATACTCTCCGAAGAAAGGGCGGATCATTGCATTGTTGTCAGATGATTTTTTCGCCTTCGTTGATGCCATAGGCCCAAATAAAGCGACGGCCTGATCCGTCGGCTTGGGGGCCGAGTGGAAAGCGGTTTTCGTCCCTGGCTTGTTCCAGCGTCAGGTTTTTCACATGACCTGTCCTGCTTTGGTCATCCTGGTAAACCTTGTAGGCGGTGAAAGTTCCTTGTGTCTTATCCATCAAAATTACTCCGAAAATGCGGAGCATTCCCATGCGGGATTGCGTACCCGCGTGGGTTGGAACCAGTCTGCTGGATTATCCGCAGTGCTGGGTTGGCAAAGATAATGCCGTTGGCAGCTCATCACGCAGAACTGTAAGCGTCTTCGATCACTCGAAAAAACCAGTTTTCTGGCTACCCCTCATAAAAGGCCAGCTAGAAAACTCCCTCAAAGAGAAGGAGAAAACCCCATCATCCCGTTGAAAGGGCGATGGGTGATTTGGTTGTGACAACTCAAGCATGAATCTGGAACGCTTCGTGCCGTGCCAGGTTTCGACTTCGATGCAACTCGATTTCCGCGGTTCGATAGG
>JAIOJM010000191.1 GCA_019911785.1 Sulfuricella sp.
GGGAGAGAAAAGCTCGCCTTCATCACGGAAAGCGAGCTGTATGCCACCCAGGTGCGCCAGAGCCGGCGCCGCGACGCTGCGCGCAAGTCGACCGTGGAAAACATGCTGCGCGACCTGTCCGAGGTCAAGGTCGGAGACCCGGTGGTGCACGAACAGCACGGCATCGGCCGTTACCTGGGGCTGGTCAGCCTGGATCTGGGCGAAGGCGAGACAGAATTTCTGCTCCTCGAGTATGCCGGTGGCGACAAGCTTTACGTGCCGGTTTCCCAGCTCCACCTGATCGGCCGCTACAGCGGCGCATCGCCGGAATCGGCGCCGCTGCACAGGCTGGGCAGCGGCCAGTGGGAAAAAGCCAAGAAAAAGGCGCTCAAGCAGGCGCGCGACACCGCCGCCGAGCTGCTCAATCTCTACGCCCAGCGCGCGGCGCGCCAGGGCCACGTATTCCAGATCAAGCCCCACGACTATGACGCTTTCGCCGCCGGCTTCCCCTTCGAGGAAACCCCGGACCAGGCCGCCGCGATCCAGGCCGTGATCGAGGACATGACATCCGGCAAACCGATGGACCGGCTGGTCTGCGGCGATGTCGGCTTCGGCAAGACCGAGGTCGCACTGCGCGCCGCTTTCGTCGCCGTGGCCGACGGCAAACAGGTGGCGATCCTGGTGCCCACCACCCTGCTCGCCGAACAGCACTTCCAGAACTTCTCCGACCGCTTCGCCGAGTTCCCGATCAAAATCGCCGAACTGTCGCGCTTCCGCTCCGCCAGGGAACAGACCGAAGCGCTCAAGGGCATGGCAGAGGGCAGGATCGACATCGTCATCGGCACCCACAAGCTGATCCAGAAAGATGTCAAATTCAGGAATCTGGGGCTGGTGATCGTCGACGAGGAACACCGCTTCGGCGTGCGCCAGAAGGAGCAGCTGAAAGCCCTGCGCGCCGAGGTCGACGTGTTGACCCTGACCGCCACTCCCATCCCGCGCACCCTGTCGATGTCGCTGGAAGGCCTGCGCGATTTTTCCGTCATCGCCACCGCGCCGCAGCGGCGCCTTTCGATCAAGACCTTCGTCAGCCCGGACAGCGACGGCGTCATCCGCGAGGCGGTGCTGCGCGAACTCAAGCGCGGCGGGCAGATCTATTTCCTCCACAACGAGGTCGAAACCATCCTCAACGTGCGGGAAAAACTCACCAGGCTCCTGCCCGAAGCGCGCATCGAGGTGGCTCACGGCCAACTGCGCGAACGCGAGCTGGAGCACGTGATGCGCGACTTCTACCAGCAGCGCTTCAACCTGCTGCTGTGCACCACCATCATCGAAACCGGCATCGACATTCCCACCGCCAACACCATCATCATCCACCGCGCCGACAAGTTCGGCCTCGCCCAGCTGCACCAGTTGCGCGGGCGCGTCGGGCGCTCCCACCATCAGGCCTACGCCTATCTGCTCACGCCGCCCGGCGAGGACGGCATCACGCCGCAGGCGAGAAAACGCCTGGAAGCGATCCAGTCTCTGGAAGACCTGGGCGCCGGCTTCTATCTTTCCATGCACGACCTGGAAATCCGCGGCGCGGGGGAAGTGCTGGGCGAATCGCAGAGCGGGGAAATGCAGGAGATCGGCTTCAACCTCTACGCCGAAATGCTCAACCAGGCGGTCAAAGCGCTCAAGGCGGGCAAGGAACCGGACATCGCCCAGCCGCTGGCCATCACCACCGAAATCAACCTGCACAGCCCGGCGCTGCTGCCCAACGACTATTGCGGCGACGTCAACGAGCGCCTGACCCTGTACAAGCGCCTGGCGAACTGCGCCACCCTGGACGAACTGGACCAGCTCCACGAGGAACTGATCGACCGCTTCGGCCTGCTGCCGTCGCAGGCCGGCGCCCTGCTCGACACCCACCGCCTGCGTATCCTCGCCAAACCGCTCGGCATCGCCAAGATCGACGCGAGCAGCGGCGGCATCACGCTGCAATTCATCCCCAATCCGCCGATCGACCCGATCAAGATCATCCACATGATCCAGAGCAAGCCCGGCTGCAAACTGGCCGGACCGGACCGGCTGAAAGTCAGCCGGGAAATGCCGGGAGTGAAGAACCGGGTGGAAGAGATTGTGCGGTTGTTGAAGGAACTGGGGTAAGAAGTTCAGATTTGAACTTACCCGCAGTGCAAGATCAAGTCTGAGCCAGAAGGTCTGCCTAGTGCCATCTGCGGTCATAGCAAGCGCAAAAAACGCTCCTGTTTGAATGACAGGTAACTCCTACTAAAGGAGACAATCAGATCGGTGGGGCGTCTGGCAGCCCAGAGTTAGAAGAATTATTCATTTCTGCGATGGTCCCCGGCGTGATTGTCTTTATTTTTATCCGAAAGTATGGCGTTTGCGTGTGATGGCGTAGCACCAAGAACCCGATTCCGTGCAAATCTCCACACCCGGTCGAAATCCCAGAAGCCAACAACATCGCCCGAAACTTCAAGGACAACACGCGGTTCGTCGATTTTGCCGGGTACATAACAGTAACCACCCACCCGAAGTGCAGGGCTTTCGCTAAAGCCATTCCCCCATTCGTCACCAAAACGCAGATGGCGCTCCAGCCAATTGCTTGCGCGCAAGGCGGCTTCTGGAGTTGGACGGACAGTCCGGGCAATACTCTGTTCGAGTTCTGCTCTAGCAGCGTTGTCTCTGGATATAGGTGGCATCAGTTTCAAGAATGCAGCGTTGGCATGAAGCTTGGCTTCAAGTTCCTTCGGTTCCCAAATGCGCCCGATCTGCTCGGTCAGTTCCTCGCCGAGATCCCATGCCAGCCAAAGCAGAAGTACCCTCAATTGCATGCCTTCGTCTGTATCGGCGCCAGTCGCGTAGTCGATTGCGTCGAGCATGCGGGTAGCCGAGCCTAAAAGGTGTTTCAAGGATTCATCGAGAAGGTGGTGACGATCTCGCTCTTCGACCAAGAGCTGGCCGGTTTTCTTCCAACGGGGCAATTTGTCGAGATGGCGCAATTCGCGGACAAGCGCAATAACGGCAATAAGCTGAAGCACGGCCGATGCTCGGCGCGTGGCATCTGTCGTTGCCAGTCGAAGCTGCTCAACCATCCGCCGAGTCAGCGCTCTCGCACGGCGGGAAACCGCCTGAGCGATTTCGAGGTCACCCAACGTTGTGGGCGGCAGCATCGGCTCTGGCGGTCTCGTTTCCTCGTCACCTTCTTTGCCGACTTGTTCCTCTTCATTACGCCCGGAGGAGTCTGTTTCAAGCGGCGTGCCGTCCAAACCTTCTGAGATGCGCCGCAACAGCACGTCCAACAGGTAAGCCAGATCACCGGATTTCAGGAGGCGGAGTTTCTTCTTTTCCTTGGGCAGATCGGAGATGCTAACGGCCAGAGTTTCTGGACCTGGGCCACTGGAAGTCTTGGGTTGCTTGTCCTTGTGCTCTCGCAAGATCGTTTCAATTTCCTTGTGCGTTTCATCGGAGAAAATGACGCGCTCGACCGAAGCAATGACCTTGGATATATCTCCCTCGCTTGATCCAAGCCCGTTCAAGGCACTGCGAATCTGAAATTGCCGTGAAGATTGCGACGATGCTGAAATCACCGAGGGGTGGTGAATCATGGCGCGCGCGACCAATACGTCCTGCGAGTAAAGTGCACAGGATCGAATACGGGTTGCATCATCACCCGGGCGGACGATCAATTCGTCACCGACTGCCTGTAGCTGCGAGATTTCGCCGAGCAATTGCAGATCCACGCCGAACAGTAATGCGCGATCGATAGAAACCTTGCTTCCTCGCGTTGAGATAAGTATCTCCGCAGAATCATGGCTAGCAACCCCCGTCCACAAGGGCACGGGGGCTGATTCCGATGAAGTCGTCTCGGCTATGCTTCTCAGCTTGATCTCATCGAAAAGACTGGGGGCGAGTTCCGCAAGGTCAAATAAGCCCGCCAATCCGGTTGCTTCGGCAGCCTCTTGGGCCTCAGGGCCGACTCTCAGGAGAACAGCCTCAACGTTGCACGAAGCGACCTGTCCCATCCATGCGGGGCGACTTGGGTTAGCACTGCCACTCACAAACGCGCCGCCGCCGTCGCCCGCATCGAAGTAGATTGCCTTTGCGTGCAGATAGCTCTGGCTTTCTGGCCACAGGTCACGAGCATCGACATAGCGGGCGACACCCGGCGTCGGAGTGCCGAGCAGCTGAACTGACTCAGGGTCGATACCTACCACCACCTCTGCCATTGGCCAGAGCCTGGCGAGCTCTTTGACCAGTGCCAACTCCTTGTCAAAGAACGCGCCAATGACACCAATGCGCCTCACGTTGGGCGAAATCCGCTCAGATATCTGGTCTATCAGTGGTGTTCCCGAAGGCGAATGCATCAGTACAAATGCATTTGATGGCGGCTTGGCGTTGATGACAAGCGGACCGACAAAATTTGCGAGCGCCAATGCGGCCTCAAGCAAAACGTCGGCAGATTTTCCTCGTTCCATCTCGATCCACTGATTCGCCATCCGCCACGCATCGGCCAACAACGCCGCGCCTTCACCATCCTTGGCTCCCGCGACCTCAATCCAGTTGGTCACCTCCCGGTTGTAGCCGAACCCGGATAGCGTCAGATTGTGGCTGCCGATCAGAATCGACGCCTTCTTGGGGCCAACAAGAATGCATAGCTTGGGGTGAAAAGCACCCGGCACGCCGATTGGCAGCAAGGTATAGGCATGCCCCGCAAGCCTTGGGCGTGTGGCTTCACTCGCCCAGGAAATGGCGCACTGCGAGCGATCCATCAACACCACGTTATGCCTGCAACCAGCGCCTACCAACTTGCGGAGGATCACCTCCTCATAGAACGGCAGCGTCGCATTGAAGGTCGTAATCAGCGATGCCTCGTAACCACCGCGCTTGATTACATCGAGTATCGAGATCGGCTCAGACACTGGATTCCTCCAGCAGTCCCGCTCCGACATCCGATAGCCGGGTCTGGCGGTTGGGTTTGGACAAATCGCGGGTCAGCGCGCCAATGTCACGAAGTATCTGGACGGCCTGGCGAAAACGTGGGGTCGTATTCGCCGGTGGCGGTATCTCCCCGACAACTTCCAGCCCACGCTCGGAAGGCCGCATGTGGAATGTCGAACGACCTGTTTGCCTTAGCTTGCGGAGTGCTACGCGCAGATGCGTATTCAGACACCACGTCACCAAATTGGCGAAGAAATCAGCAAAGCTCATCGACCGCCATGTGGCAACGCGAGCCCGGAAACTTGCCAAATTGATTGGGTAGTCGTTCAAGGCTTCTGGCGGCATGGCGACGCCACCGTAAGGCGACTGAGACAAGTTGTCGCGGCAGGCCAGCAAAGCAAGCAAGGATACCGACGCGTCAACGAGCGTTTCAGTATCGTCGCCCCGTGACCAACTCGTAAGCATACGAAGCGCAATCTGGAATTCATGCGCCTCGTTTTCCCAGGAACCGAGCGGCGGTGCAGTCTCAGAAAGTCGATCAATGTAACTTGCGAATGAACCGGCCCCCAGTTTTTTGGCGACTGCGGAAACGGCCCGACCCTTTGAAAAAGTCTCGGCAAAGATTTCGACCGAACCGTAAGCAATCTTGCTTGCCGCATCCTGCGGCTCAAGCTCGCGGAGCACCAGTCCAAGAACCGTCTGGCAAGCGATCGACAGCAAGTCATTGCGCTGGTAAATCGCCCAGCAGGCCAGCGTCGATTGCAGAGACTCAGGAACCACCCACGCAGTTTGCCCTGGCAGTGCCCCCGAATAGGTGCATGCCCGAAACACCTGCTCTGTTAGATCATGACCTTCGGAAAGGGATTGAGTCAGGTTGAGAATCAGCCCCAGCGACCGCTTGCGCTGAATACCCTCTTGATCGTAAGACTTCGTCCGATCGAAATACAGATCGGTGAGCGTCCTGCACTCATCAATACTTTGTGGCAATCGACATGCACAAAAGGCAGCGAGCGCATCAAGATCCTCCAGTCGAACGTTATCGCTCTCGATGACGTTCCAAAACCGATCGGGCTCGATGCTGGCATTCACCTGTTCGGCTAGTGGAATGCCAAATTCCTTGGTGTACCGAATCCAGGGCTTGGCCGACGCGTCCACCAGCTTCAGGTCGCTCAATGTGCCGGCGTAATATTGCGACAAGCCACCCATCGGGTTCTTGAAGTAGCGAAACGGCAACTCTTGTGCCGTGTATTGCGAAAGCCTCAATGGCTCGCCTGATTCGAGTCGGTCGAGTGCTTGCGTTAACTGAATCCGGCCGACCATGGCAATGCCGTGGCGCTCGTTATCGCGATCGGTGATTCGAGCGTGGCGTTCTGAAATCAAGGTAAAGAGACAGTCAGCGCGCCGGAAGAACTCGACAAATATAGCCGCATCATCTTTTTCATAACGTTGCTCAAACGACCAGATCAGCCATGGGTAGAATGAGTAGTAGCGTGCGCGGTCGGTAACGTTGGTGATTCCAGGAAGTAACTGAGCGTAGATCAGAACGCATGGTGCCTGCGTGCCGAGATGATCGAGGCCGCCGATAGATTGTGGTGGAGAGACCCAGTTGGTATCGATCTTCATGTGTTCTCCGAAGCGCTATGGCGAAAGAGACTGACCAAGTTGATCTACAGCATCCATAGCAAGCTGCTCGTCTTCGTCGAACACACTTTCCAGAATTGCTGCATGTCTCGGTTGATCTGAAATTCCGTGAAGGCAGGCAAACTCACTCATGAAAGGATCGGATGACTTCATGAGTGCCAAACTGGCTCCATGCTCGGCAAACGACATCAACTCCGTTTCGTCACCGAATTGCGCCGCCGAGCCAGCGATGTCGACTCCGTTCAGCCGAAATACCGCTAGCGCTTGCGATTCAGCGATAGACAGATCCCTTGACTGGATGGATGCCGCCTTGTTGCCCGCCCTCATCGGCTGAGCCGCCGCTTGGGCGGCATTGGTGCCCAGCCGGAGCAGAGGGTCGATGTTTCCACTCGCAACTGCCGTCATTACCATCGACTGGAGATGTAGCTCGTGAATTGAGCTGGCTTGTTTTGCAAGTGCCGCGAGAGAATCCTCTGTGGCTAGGTAACTTAGCCGTCCGGCGCGATACCTGAGCTTTGGGATGCGGCGCTTGCGCTCATATGAGGACGCTCTGTCGAACCCGTCCATGAGCGCCACGAAGTCGTTCTCATAGGAGCTACGTAGCCAGAGCGCCTGTCTTACCAGGCTATCGACCGATACCGCGTGAACCTTCTTTCGGAACCAGGCACGTTCAGCCCACTTCCCGAATCGTTCCAGATAGCTGCGTTCGAAAATGGCAGATGAGTAGTCCCGCACAGGGATTCTCAATCCAGCATTCGCAAAAGTCTCCCGGAGTTGATCACGTGCATCTGGATTGACCAGTAGAAAGCGCTTCAGATCGCCGATGAAGGTCATCCAGGAAATTGGTCGCCGGCTATCACGAAAATCAGCTCTCCCGACAAGCCATTCGCCGGAACTCAATCTCAGGCTCTTGGGCGAATGGTCCTCATGGACAGCAAGCCCAAGGGCATCCACGCGAGCACGGATTTCCCGCAGCATCTGGGCGACGTGTTCTCGGGTTCCAACCAAGGTGATGTCGTCGACGTATCGGAAATACCTGACGTTGGCATTGGATGCGAACTCATCGTCCAATGCGCGCAGCACCAAATTGGCAATCAGGTGACTAAACATTGGTCCGGTGAGAATGCCTGGTTTGTCAGCGGAAATACTTCCATGATCGGCAAGCAGCTTGTCTCCCAACCCTCGCCACCTTGCAGCGAGTCTGGCGCCATCCGCAGCCCGTCCCCATACTTCCAGTGCTGCTGAAATGGAGATCGAGGGGTAGAACTTCTTCAAGTCGATGTATTGCACCACCCCATCTGGCGTTTCATCACAAGCTCTTGCAATTGCCTCGTGCCGATTGCGAAGCCCCTTGCTGTAGTGCTCGAAGATGCCAGAACGGTCATTGCCGGCATTCAGTGGGTAGCTGAAAACGCAGGCGGGATTGCCAAACGTTTGTGGATGCTTTGCGCACTCCGCGAGAAGCGCGGCTTCAGCCAACGCTTCATTGGCGCCTGGCAGCAGCATTTGGCGATGATCAACGTCCTGCCGTTGTGACAAATCCTTGAAGTGGAGGGCCTGAAAGTAAGCGGGTTCCGAACGTGTCAGTACTAGATCGGTCGCCACTTCGCGCGCCCACTGATCGGTTCGGGCAGCGTCGTTGTCGAGATAATAGCGAAGCGCCAAATAGGTCAGCACATCACGACGCCGATACTGATTCACCGCCCGGACGGCCAGAACTCCAGGACGTTGGCGCTTGGTCATGAGCGCACCAAATCCAGGCGCATTACTGCAAGGCGAATCGGTCGCAATCTTTCTGGTGCTAGAGTTGATTGGAATTTCACTTCGGACGTTACAAACGACGTCTCCAGTCCATCGATACCAACTACCCTGGCGAAACGATGCCAACTGTCCTTAACCCATCGGCCAATAGATTGGAGAACGCCCCCATCATCGGTAGCAAGATTCATTTGTGGCTCCAGCCACACAGCCACGTTTTCTGGCCCGGATGAGTACCGAAAAAGCTCTTCCAATTGAGGTTTCGATGCCTTAAGTTTGCCCGGAATCGACAAGAATCCACTGAAATTCGCGACAACCAACAGGCGCTTGTTCAATGCCGTACTCGCCCGTACAGATGCGGTAATAAGATCAGTCGTGCTCAGATCACTCGTGACGTCCCACGGATGGAAGTCAGCCTCGACGAAGATAGCCTGGGATTCGAGATAAGGGCGTAGCTCTTCCAGCATCTCGAATGCGATTCTTCGGGCGTGCTCAGAGATTTCGGCGCCAATCAGTCGTACATCCAAGCGCATTCGCGGAAGAACCGATTGCGCGCGCAACTCGGCGATTGCGCTTAGGAACGCATAGGTCGCCGCGCCAGCACCACAAGGGGCATCGGTAATGCAGATGGCGTTACCACTCAGTGCCCGAATCAGCGCGTTCGAAACACTGATCACATCACCGGTGACGTTAGTCAGCGCAAGCTGTGCCCGTGCAGCGGAATTGTCGAACTGCTGGGCGAAATGCTGGTCCGTTTCAGCCTTGCTGATGCCCCCGGTCGGCGAATCCTTTTCTGTACGCGACGTTGCAAGCGCACGCAGTCCATAGCGGTCGATCAGTTGTTCGTAGGCTGCCGAGAACTCCACAGGCAGGCGGAGAAACTTATTATCTTTGTCCCAGAGCGTATTAGGCAGGGATTCAGGATTCAGCAACCGCTCGGACAAGCTCACGCGAACAGATCCCCATGGGCATCATCGGCGGCCTTGGACTTCCGATCACGTTTGGCTGTTGGTTTCGCGGCAGCTTCAGTAGCCTGTGCTGCCGCGCGCTTATGGTTTTCAGCCAGCAGGCGCTTGAGGACTTCTTTGCGGGCGGCGGGGCTGATGGTGTAGCGGACGCGGTCGTTTTCGGGGAGGGTTTCGACTTCATGGAAGTCGTGGCCAAGGTCGAGATCAGTCCAGCCGTAGGCATCGCGGATGGCGAGGTCGAGTTCGCGGTGCAGGCGGCGCAGTTCGAGGATGCCCTGGTAGCCGGCTTCTGCTTCCGGCAGCGGTTTCTTGCTGACGCGGGCGACTTCGGCGGTGGTGAGGTCGCGGGTGTGGAACAGGTTGTAGATGTCGGTGAGGCCGAGCCAGAGGCTCTTCATCAGGGCGCGGCGGTGTTCGTGGTAGCGCTCGCCGAGCATCGCAAGATTTGGGTTGGCGGTTTGCCAGAGACCTTGCGGGAAGGGGAATGTGTCAAAGCACTTCGACGGCGAGTAGCGCAAATCTTGTTTCAGCGCGCCGCTGTATTTGCGGGCCCAGACTTCGTGCAAGGTGCATTGCATGATTGCGTAATGATCCCAACGTTCGGATGCAAAAACCTTGATCGCGTGGGTGAAAACGTAATTTGTAGGGAGCGCAGAAAAATTCAGATGCTTGGTAGTCGCGGCAGCGCCAAAGCAACGCGAGAGCCCCACCAACTTGTTCCGCAATCCACTTCGCGTTTCATTGTATTGCCACCAGTACTCGCGATTCGCGGCACGATTTTGCTTGTCGCGAAACGGCTTAACTCTTTCGAGAACAACTTGGTATGGCTGTTGATAACGCTGCGCGTCTTCGAGTTCTCGATCCCAGAAGCAAACCACTGATCGTCTGGCCTGTTGGCAGGGATCGTTATTCAGCTCTTGGCCGTTCAAAACCGGCAGGATCACGTCGTGATTTAACGGGTTGGCGGCCAGAAGATTGCCTTCTTCTCCAACTCCAAGGACAAACCCCTCGCCAAGAATATCGTAACCGGCAAATAATGAATTTGCGTTGTCGATCAGTTGTAACGGATCCTTCGCGCTGTCTGAATCTTCCAGATAAGTATTGATTTGCGAGACCGTTTTACCATCCAAAGTCCTTGATCCTGGCCA
The DNA here is from genome assembly GCA_019911785.1 of Sulfuricella sp. The sequence goes on from JAIOJM010000191.1 coordinate 10,439, forward strand.
AGCGCCTTTGTGAATAGCAAGTTCGGATACAGCAAGGTTTGCTCGGCCAGGCCACTTGATGCTTCTGACCGCAAAATTGATTTCGCCTCCCTGTGACTGAATTACATCCAGTCCGTCTTTACGGATGTCACCGTCCTTTATGGAATTGGTGGTAATGAAAGCAGTAAAGCCACCAGGTCGTAAGAGACCGAAAATTCGTCTCGCAAAGTAGACAACAAGGTCAGAAAGGCCAGCGGGTTCATATTCCCATCTAACGTACTGGCAAAAAGCATGACCATATGTCCCGCTTAGCGATACACCGCCGAGATACGGCGGATTGCCGAGGATGCAGTCAAACCCGCCCCGCTGCATGATCTCCGGAAACTCCAGAAACCAGTGGAAAAAGCGCTTGCGATCCGCCATTGCCCAGGCTTCCGCCGTCGCCTGTCCCTGCGGGCTGGCTTCCCCCTTCCAATAGCGCCGGTAGGCGGCATCGGTGACAAATTTTTGCAAGTTGTCGGCCGCTTTCGGCAGGTAGAACTGGGCAATCGGAATCGAGGCAATCTGATGCAATAGCCAGGAATCCTGACTCTGCGTGACAGCCAGGTAGCGCGCCTTCTTGGCCTCGATTTCGTCCGGCGTATGTTCGGGCAAGCGATTCAGTTCGTTCCAGCCGCGCAGGATGTCGTCGAGCTGCTTTTGCAGGCTGGCCGAGAGCGGCAGCTGGCCGGCGGCGTGCTCTTCGCGTTCCTTCTTGTTGCGCTTGCGCAGCAGCGCGGCGGTGTCCTTGTCGTCGTCCGGCAGGGTCTTGAACGCTTCGTCGGGCACGCCGCGCTCGGCTTCTTCGCGCCGGGCGAAGCCGACGATGGCGTTGCCGCACTTGATGTGGTGGTCGAGGAAGTTCAGCGGCTCGCCGGGGGTGTGGGCTTCCAGCCAGAGGGCAACCTTGCACAGTTCCACTGCCAGCGGGTTCAAGTCGACGCCGTAAATACATTCGCGAATCACGTCGCGGATGGCGGCACGGAAGGCGCCTGGCGACGGTTGCTCTTCGCCGGTACGTACCACGGCGAGTTCGGTGGCGATACGACGCGCGGCGGCGAGCAGGATGTGGCCGGAGCCGCAGGAGATGTCGGCAACGCGCAGATCGAGCAATGCCTTGGCGGGATCGGGCTTCTTGAGCGCGTCGGCGATCAGGTAATCGAGCGAGTGCTTGATGAGCGGCTGGACCAGATCGTCCGGGGTGTAGTGCGAGCCGGTGGCGGCGCGCTGGTCGCCCTGGGCAAAGTCGAACTCGACGCGCTCGCCGGTGGCGATGAAGACGGGTTGGAATTCGAGCAAGCCTTCGTAGACCGAGCCGAATTCCTCAACATTGAGCGCGGCGTAATTGACGCGGATGGTTTGGCCGTTGTCCGGGTGCTGGTAAAGGCCGAGCGAGCGCAGGCAGCCGAGCAGGACATCGTTGCCCAGCTTGCACTGGGCCAAGGGGCCAATGGCGGCCGGGCTGAAGAGGTCGCCGGCCAGCGGCGCTAAGCCAAGCTTTTCGCCGGGGCCATGGGCCTCGAACAGGCGGAAGGTAGCGAGCAGGCCAAGCCAGTGGTCATGAAAGCGCTTGTCGGCGAGGTGACGCTTTTCCGAAAGTACGCGCAGGCGCTCGACGCTGTAGTAGCGGCGGAAGATATCGCGTTGCTGTCGGCTGGCAGTAGCCGGGAAGATGAGATCGCGCTCTTCGATGACGAGCAGGAAGAGCAGGCGGTAGATCAGGCGCAGCAGGTGCTGATAGTAGGTTTCGGGCGAAAGCTTGCCGTCACGAATCGATTGGCGCAGTGCTTCGTTATCGCGATGAGTGACGAAACCATTGGCGAAATCGCGGATGGCTTGCTCGACGGCCTTGGACAGGCCGTCGCGGATCCGCGCGCCGGAATCGAGCGAATCCTGGTGGTAGCGCTCGATCAGGCTTTCGGCAGCAGCATCATTGCTGAGCGGTAGCCGGGTGACGTGCAGCAGGCGGTAGAGCAGCGCGAAGTCGGCGAACAGGCCGTCGGTAAAGATGCGGTCGAGGTCGAATTCAAGGTAGGTGAGTTTGATCAGGCGTGAGCTGTCGCGCAGCAGGCGCAGCAGACGGCCGTTGGTGACGAGGCCGTAGAGTTCGTCGTGCAGGTTGAGGTATTCCTGCACCAGACCATGCGCAGACATGCGCGGCGCGCCGATGTGGGTGCGTTCGGGCTTGCGGTCCAGACCTGCCGTTTCTCGATAACCGACCACGTGGACGGGCGTGTTGCCGCGATTGATGGCGCGGTGCGAAATCGTATAGTTCTTGCCGTTGAGCTCAACGCCCTTGGCCTGGTATTCGAGCTGGTAGCCGAGCAGGCCGAGCAGCGGCACGATCCATTGCTGGCGGGTTTCGGTGGTGGCCGGAGAATCCGGCTTCAGACTATCGAGCTTGCGCTGGAAGATGCGCCAGTAGTCCTGCGCGTCGGCCCAGGCGCGGGCGATTTCATCCTTGACCTTGGTACCGGTATCGAGATTGAAGTCGGCCGGGCGCTGGCCGGGAGACTCTTCCAGACGTTCGAGGATGTCAGGCGAGAAGATGGCGCCTTCGATGCGGATGCTGGGGTAGCTCATGGCTGGCCTTCCGGTATCGTGGCGAGCAGCGACTTGCCCTTGTCCGTCGTCCGATAGCGTTGATTGCTGCTGGTTGGCTTGTCCGGGATGGTCATTTCCAGCAGACCATCGGCCAGCATCGGCTTGAGTACCTGGTTCCGGAACTTAGTGCGGTCGGTACGGCCGGCAATGGTCATCAGATCGGCAATCTCCGCATCTACCAAGCATTTGCGCAGGATGTCGACTTGGTGCCGACTTAGTGCCAACTTGGTGCTGCTGCCTTTGCCTGTCAGCGCCATCTCGCCAGCGCCGACACTTATAACGCTGGACCGGGTTTGGGGGTGCGCCGGCAGGCGAACCAGAAAAAAGCTGTGGTCGTCATCGGTTTCAAACTCGGCCGGCGGCGAACCGTTGGCAGCCATGACGCGCAGGATCTTGGGGATTCCAGTAGATCGGCCTTCGGTGAGGTTCAGCTCTTTGAGAAATTCACCGATGCGGCGGTTGCGATAGCGGCGGGCCATGGCGCGCCCGCGCCGCAATTGATCAAGTTGTACTGAACGGTCAGGGCCGGGATAGCTGAGGACCACCAGCTCATCGGCGTAAACACGTACCTCGACAGGTTCACGCTCCTCGTAGCTGCGGTGATAGACCGCATTGACCAGCGCTTCCTCAATCGCGTCGAAGGGGAAGTTCTTGACCCGCGTGGCTTCTGCCTTACCGGGGTGTTTGATGACGATCTCGCTGATGTAGTTGCGCTGGATGTAGTCCAGCGCTTCACGGACCATGCGATGCAGTGGACCGTGGAAAGATTTTTCGAAGAACGTATCGCCCGCAGCTCCCTCGGGGAAATAAACGACGTCGATCTGCGTGGCCGGGAAGAATTTACGCGGATCTTCGTTGAAGAACAGCAGGCCGACATTGAGCGGGAAAGGCGCTTCCGTCGGGCCGCCGACAATGTGCATCTGGCGACCAAGCTCAAGTACGGTGAGTTTCTCGGCCTCCGCCGCCAGATCGCTGCCGACTTCGACGAGAAGTTCGCGCATCAGTTCGCGCGACAAGTCTTCGACGCGCGCCGCCTGATTGACGCGATCATCGAACGGGACCGTGGCAGCCAGAGACAGTAGTTCAACCTCTTCAGCGCCTTTGGCGCGCACGGTACTCGATTGTTTGCGGATGAAGTAGGCGAAGTCCTTGTTGTCCTTGCCCAGGCCGAGCTTGGCCTTGTACGGCCGGGTCTGCCCGCCGGGAACCCAGATGACGAGAATTGATGCGCCTTCAATGATGCAGGGTGCGACGACAGGATGGTAGGCCGGCTGGATGCTGCTGTAGCCAAGGCTGAGGATTTCCTTCTGAATGGCATCCAAGCTGGCGGGATTCAAGCCAACTGGAGGTAGCTGTGGTTGGCCATCTTTCTCGGCAACGCCGACGACGATGTAGCCGCCGCCGAGATTGTGAAAATCATTGGCGAAGGCGCAAATGGATTGCAGCACGTCGAGCGGATTCCAGCCTGCCTTGAATTCGAGGCGTTCCCACTCGACGGATTTGCCGTGCAGAAGGTCGTTGATGTTGATGGGCAGTGACATGGTTTATTCGGGAAGCAGGATGTAAATGCCGAGCAGATCCATCGGCAGTACCGGATAGACGACCTGATAACGCTGTTTGTCCATGAGCGCACTGAAGCGCTCATGAGCAGCGACCAGGCGCTTGGATTGCTGCTCGGCTATGACCTTGAACTCTGCATCAAGATCGTCGATGAGTTTCAGCTCGTTTTGCAGGAAGTTGGCACGCGCCTGCGGGGAAATGTCTGAAGACGCCCGCGCTTCGGACAGGAGTTGCTTGGCCGTCGCATGATCGAGGAATTCCTTTTCCTGTGGCGTGCCGCGCCAGCCCCAGAGCAGCATTTCTTCGGCGACGATCTGGTGATTGACTTTGGCCTGCTCGATGACGTTTCGGCAGCGGAACAGCATCAGGGTGGTTTTGACGGTGACCTGCCGGCTGCGTATGACGGCAGTGCGAGCGGCGCGCCGATCAGCACGCGCCAGGGTGTTGGCCATAACGAGCTGGCAGAGTTGTTCGACAAAACGGTGGTTGCGCCCGAGATAGTAGTAGCTCTCAGGCGTTGGGGAGTGAAAGCTGACCTTGACGTGGTCGCCGGCCGGCAAAAGGTCGCGCAACTGCGTGGGCATGTTGCCCATCACGATGCGGTAGCCCTTGGCATCGCGTGACACTTGAACGCCGAACAGGTTATTGAGGGACGAAGTGACAAAATCTTCCACGGCGCGCGGATCGCCGATGGCCTCGTCGACCTCACGCAGGTCGGCCTCGATATCCTGCGCCTTGATGGCATTCTGGGCGAATATGCTGCGTGACGCCTTCTCTCGCTCCGCGGCCTCGTCGAGCTTGCGGGTGACGTTGGCCTTGGCGGTGGCGGCCTCGTCAAAATCGCCGAAATCAAAAGCGATCTGCTGCTTGTTGATGCGCTTGGTGGTGATCTGGCGATTGGGATTGAGCAGCAACGCGTGGGTGATGGTGTCGATAATGCTTTGCGAATCCTCGGGGAACGGCACGTTGATGCCGGTGGCGCGCTTGATTTCGCGCACCTTGCGCAGGAGTACGTCGAGCACGATGCCATCGATGGGGTTATCGCCGCCGTAGAGCAGGCATGCCTTAACGATCGGTGCCACTTGTCCGAAGCGATCGACACGCCCCTCGCGCTGTTCCAACCGGTTGGGATTCCAGGGCAGGTCGTAATGGAGCACGCCGGTGAAATGTTCTTGCAGGTTGATGCCTTCGGAAAGGCAATCGGTGGCGATCAATACACGTTGCGCGGAGCGTCCCATCTCTTCAATTCGCTGTTTGCGCAGTTCGTCCGGCAGCTCACTGGTGATGACCTGAACGTCGGCTTTGGGGAATTTCTTCTTGAGTAACGGCACCAACTGGGTGCCGATGTAATTGGCCGTGGCGATATAGCGACAGAAGATGACGGGGTTGAAGCCACCAGTGAGCCATTCGTCGATGACCAGCTCTGCGGCTGCCAGTTTCTGGTCGTGCTTAACACCGCTGAGTTGTTCGAGTTCGCGAGCGAAGGCGCGCATTTCCTCGCGCTGATGTTTGCTCCAGTCATTGCGCTCGATAACCTGTGTCGGTGTGTTGTCGCCTTCGAAACCAAATTCCGTGTCGCCGACCGGGTTCGCTTCGCTTTCCGTTGGCGTTATGGTTTCGACGTCTTCGCCGATGGCTGCGGCCAGGTTCGACATGCGGGTGTTGAGCATTTCCACACCGGCTGCCGGACTGGACATGACGCCGCGCAGTAACGCCAGGGCTGTCCAGTATTGCACCCGCTTGCGCTCACCGCGCTCCGGATCGTGCGCGATCAGGCGACGAGCGAAATCGATAATCTGTTCAAAAAACCGAGAGTAACCGGCGGATAGCGCATACGGCCACTCAAAGGCATCGCGCTGAGGGAACGGTGTATCCTCGCCCAACCACTTTTCGACGTCGCCGCGCTTGCGCTGGATGAAGTGGCGCGCCAGATCACGGCGCTGCTGCTGAGTCGAATTGGGTAGATCCAACGTTTCGAAATCGCCGTGAATCAGGCCGAGAAGGGACTGGAACTCTTCCGGCTTGCCGCTGTGCGGTGTCGCCGTCAGCAGTATCAACTGCTGCCCAGGCTTGGCGGCAATGCGGCTGACGAGGTGGTAGCGCTGCTGCTGGCTGTTGGTCGCGCCGGTGGGTCGGGCACAGGAATGCGCCTCATCGACGATGACCAGTTCCGGACATTGCTCGACAAAGACATCGCGACGGGTGTCGGACTTGATGAAGTCAATGCTGATGACCTGGAAGGGGTAATACTCGTAGACGCTGGTATCGCCTTGAATCTGACGGTCGAGGCGTGCCTGAGTGTTGGAGCGGATAATGACAGCTTCTATGTCGAGTTTGGCGCGAATCTCGGTCTGCCATTGCTCGCAGAGGTGCGGCAGGCAGATGACGGCGAAGCGCTTGATCTTGCGCCGCTCCAGCAGTTCCTTGACTATTAGCAGGGCTTCAACTGTCTTGCCGACACCGACGTCGTCGGCGACGAGAAGGCGTACCGACTCCTGACGCAGCGCCATGATGAGTGGCACCATTTGATACGAACGCGGCCGAAAGGATAGTTTGGCGAGCGCACGGAACGGACCGGCACCATTGCGAAAGGCGAGGCGTGCCGAGTCATAAAGCAGGCGAGCCGAACTGATGTCACCCAAATCCTCTGCGGCTGGCGGCGAGAAACAGGCATCAGCCGGCCGGTCGCCATCGAGTGCAAGAGGCAGGTAGATGCCGGTGGTTTCGTCATCCGAGCCGCCCAGTGGCTTGACTACCAGCAACTCAGGATCGTCCGACGGCAAAACGATCCAGTCGCGACCGCGCAGCGTGACCAGCTTGCCCGGCCGCAGTAATGCCTGGCTGAATTCCATTACCGGACCTTCCTGAAGATGTCGGGACGTTCTGCCACCTTGGTGGCGAGATCGTCCTTGTAGTAATAGACCCAGACTTCATCGCCGCGAGCCATGATGGCCTGACGCTTGGTTTCGTCGTCGGCCTTGACGGCCGGTTCGTCGTGAGGCGTTCCGTCACAGAATACCCAGATGCGGGGTTCGTAGTAGAAGTCGGGCTGAACGTAAATGCCATCGACGCGTTTCTGGGCGGCGTCAGGCAGGCGCAGTCCGTTTTCGTAGAGGTGCTTGATGAACTTGCGCTCAGTCGAGGATGTTGGGTCGAGGTTGCGCATCATCGATTCGTATTGCTCGTCGTAGCTCTTGAATCCGGTATTGGTCTGGATCTCGATCGAACAGATGCTCAACTTTTGCAGCGCATCCTTGATTAGCTGGCGGTCGATGATCTTGTGGTCACGCTGGTTGTAGTAGCTCAGCAGGTCGTCGTAACTGGCCGGTTCCTTGTACTCGGGATCGTCGAAGCGGCAAAGGTTGATGGCCTCGGCAATCACCTTATGGAAGACCTCGACGTTTTCGACAAATTGCGAGAGGATGCCCAGACTACCTTCGGCTGCTTCATATAGAAGGATATTCGGCGCCTCGGGATTACCGATGGCGACCACGCCAATTTCGTTCGGCTCCACCTGGAATACCCGTTCGATGGCGCGCTTCAGGGCATGCTGCAAGGTGATCACGCCATCGGGCTTGAGGCCGAGCGGCTGGATCGGCTCGATATAGAGCGCGTCCGAGACATTCGACGTCCAAAGTTTAACGAGCCGGAATTCCTCCTTGAGATTGGCATCGTCCTCAGGCATCGAGGCGCGCCAGTCACCAGATATCTGGCCCATCGGAAATCCCTCGTTTTTTGCCGAGCGCCACTGTTTGTTCACATGCACGAGGCGTGCGGCGGGAACGTAACGAAGGTTGAGCAAGGCGCTTTCGTTAGATAGAGCGACAGCCTTGCGGATTCGGTCAACCTGACCGCCATCGACTGAGAAGTAGGTATTAATATCGAAACCGCGTGAAACCCGCTCCTCCTCTTCGCAGGTAATGCGGTCGATTTCCTCGGCACGAGATTCAGCCATTTCGATGAGATCGTGCAGATGCTGTTTGGAGGCGTTGTCGGACAAATCGGCGCCGGAAATTGGGCAAGTGCTGTCCTTGGCTGCATCTCCTGCCATGAAGTAGCCGGTCTTGGTGCTGATCTTTGCTTCCGTAAGCGCTGATTCGGCATCCTGAAGCACCAGCTGGCAGACTCGGTACTTGCGGCCATTGTGATAGATGATGTTGAGCGGCCCGAATTCGCGCAACGCAATCGTGCGCGGTCGCGAGACGAATTCCCCGGAAGAATCGCTGGTCGGCAGGAAGACGCGAATTGGCAGACGCGTGAAATTGTAGCCCGGAAGGAATCCCTCCGAGGCGAAGTAGCGATAAGGATAAAACTCGGACAGCTCGCTCGACATCCCCTTGAGGTCGTTACGCAGCAGATCAAGCTGGCGGGTGGCCTGATCCTGATTGCGCTTGTGCTTCCTGTACTCATCGCTGCCGAGACTGAGTGTGCCGCTTTCAATTTTCTGGGTGGCGCGACTGAGGATCGAGCGGGCCGAGCGGTACAGGCGTCGCCATCGATCTAGTGAGTGATCCAGGTTGTCCGCCACCTTCGATAGATTTTGGTCAATCCACTGGTCGGAGTACCAAGTGGCCCCCGCCATTTTGAGATCGCTATCGAAATCATGGATGACACGCTTGAATGTGGCTTTGACCCCGTTGAAGACGGCTGGCGAAAGTTCAAGTCCTGAACGAACTTCCTTGGCGAGAGGCATTTTGTCGCCATCGTCCGTGATCAGCTTCATGATCGATGGGCGGCCGGTTCCCATATCGTCGAGGCCCGGCATGCCGATCTCAGACGCAACCAGGGCATTGAGATGGGATGCAAGTAGTTCCCGGTTGCAAAGATCGAGGCGCGGCGCCATTACGCTGCCGGCGACCAAGGCGGTCTGGTCGTGGAAGTAATGACGGTCGTGGGGCGAGTATGAGGAGCAGTAGGTAAAGACCAGCGCTGCCTGCCCGCTACGTCCCGCACGGCCCGAGCGCTGCGCGTAGTTGGCTGGGTTGGGGGGTGCATTGCGCATGTGCACGACGTTCAGGCTGCTGATGTCGATACCCAGTTCCATGGTTGGCGAGCAGAACAAGGCACTGATCGCGCCTGCCCGGAAGAGGTCTTCGCGCTCGATGCGGACATCGGTGCTGAGCTGGCCCGTGTGGTCTTCGCCGCGCAGCCGTTTTACTTTGGAAAAGTCACGAGAGTACAAGCTCTGGAAGAATAGGTTCGGCTTGGGCGCTTGTTCCTTATACGACCGCTGCTTGATAACATCGGCCTTCACCGTCTTGCCGTTGCCGACCTGCCAGAGAATCTTTTCGAGACGAAGGCGATAGACGGGAACCGGTTCGTTCTTCTCGTTCTTTGCGATCTGGGACTTGAGGAAATCGGCTTGCTCCAGCATCGACATCAGTCGCTCGACGAAGGTGCGGTAGTTAGCGCCCTTCAGATCGAGACCGATGCCGTTGCGGCGCACATAGAGCTTGATGAACTTGCCGAGCGCACTGGCCGGCCCCATGCTCTTGGAGAACAACCTGGCGGACTTATGAAGTGGGTCGTAACGGATAAAAAATGGCTCGCGCAGTTCTTCGTTGCGATCCAAGGTCCAGGGTAAACGGAGCTTTTCGCGGAAGTGCTTTTCGTTTTCCTTGAGCTTGGACTGCGTCAGGTAGTTCTCGCTGTGAATTGCAAATTCGAGGCGGAAGAAATCGAGGATGGTGGAAATGAAGTCCTTGCGGTCTTCAAGCGAAAGATCCCCGATGAGCGGGAAGCCGTTCCACGCGGCATCGGCCGCCCGACTTTCGAGGTCTGCGTACGTTACTTCCAAGAGAGCGCATTGCTCAAGATTCGGCAGCACGATACGCCAGCTGCGTCGCAGATCAGCAACGGCTCGGTAGAGTAGATAATCTTGAAAGCAGCGATCGTAAGGCTCACGTACGGATGCGAAGACAGAGTCCTCATTACGATTTGCGTATTCGAGGAAAGGGGCATTCAGTGCCTTGAATATGGCCTCACCAAGGGTGGCATAGGTCAGCACCTGATCCGGCGCTGATTCAAGTGCTTTCCTGATCCCGGCCCGTAGGCGCACCACTTGAACGAAATCGTTGAAGTGCCCGGCCTGAAGGGCTGCATCCTGACGGTTATCGGTAAAGCTCAGTAGCTTTTGATCCTGATCGTGGTAGCCGGCATCACTGAGGCGATTCAGTATCGAGAATGCCGTAATTGTCGTTGAGGTACTGCGGCCTTCGCTGCCTAGCTTGGTGAGCTTGGTGCCTTCGTTGGTCTTGGTGTCGTAGAACACCCCGGCGGTCGGATCGAAGAGCAGAGGCGCCTTCATGAACCAGCCCCACCATTTCAGTGGCTTCGACTCCGAGCATTCGCCCAGTTCGTTGAAATAGAGCTTGGTCGGAAGGGATGCTTTCTTCTTGGAATCCGGCACGGGACCTGTCTTGGTTTGTCTGATCCATGCATCCGGAAGCAATTCGAGATCTTCCAGAGGATCCCAGATATCTTCACCGATGATCAGGTAGCCGTCTGTCGCATCCTGGTCATCTGCTGAGCTGACGCGAAACTCGCGGGGCTCCAGTTTGTTGTTTTGCTTCGAAACACAAATGAAGGCATGGCCGCTGGCACGCGAGAATACACTCGGGTAGATGGGCTTCTTAGCGCCATCCTCAACGCGATAGACACCCGGCTCCAGGGTGATGAATCGGTTTTCATCCTGATCGAGCGTCGTATAGACGGATCCGGTTTGCGAGATGAATTGATGCAGTTTGAAGGGCAGCAAGGTGTAACGCCGGCCATTGGCCTGCAATTGCTGGTTAACGATACTGATCCACTGCAACAGATCTTGCAAAAAGCTTTGACATTGCTCAGGCGAACAGCCGGAGGCTTCAGCTAGTGCTTTCGCGATTTCGCTGAGTCGGCGCGGCTTGCCTCTAACCAGCTGGCTTTCTCTGCTTTCGAGCGCGATTGCATTTTCCAGCCAGATGGCGACCGGGTGGGCCTTTAGCGCAGCTTCGCTACCGGACAGTTCAATGCCATGCTCAATAGATTGGGCCAACACCGCCGAACTTGTTGCTTGTCCGGACGGATCCAGTGACCGGGAAAGCGTTTCGTTGATGATCTGGCCGGGTGTATAGGTCTTGCCGAACAACTTGCTGGCGACCTTCGCGACTTCGGCTCGTTGCTCGGTCAGCGTACCGACGGAAACCATCGTCGCTGATGTGCCGATACAGACGACAGGATTGATACAGCGCGCCTGAATGCGCCGGGTCAGCAAGGCAACGTCTGCCCCCTGCCGTCCACGGTAGGTGTGAAGCTCGTCAAAGACCAGGAATCGAAGATTCTCGTAGATGCCATCACGAATGGAACGCTCTCTCAGCCGAGTCAAAAGCAGTTCCAGCATCATGTAGTTGGTCAACAGAATCTGAGGCGGTTGTTCCCGCATCTTCTGCCGGGCATCTTCCTTCTCCTGCCCGGTGTATTGGCCAAAGGAAATCGGAAATGACTGCCCAGTCGCGTTCTCGTAGTTCTCCTTGTAGCGACTGAATTCATCGAACTGGGAGTTGATCAGCGCATTCATCGGATACACGATGATGGCAACTACCCCAGTGGCTCCAGGGTTTTTGAGTAGATGGTGGAAGACGCTGCCGATGTAGGTCAGTGACTTTCCAGAACCTGTGCCTGAGGTGACGATGAAGTCGCGGCCATTCGTTCCCAGGTCCATCGCCTCGACTTGATGGCGATAGAGCGAATAGCCCTTAAAGATGCTCTTCAGCTCAGAGTGGATCCGGCCTGTATCAGCAAGATCTTCGACGCTGCCAAACATCTCGAACGATGGGTTGAACTGAAGCAGCGCTTCGGGCCAGAGCTTCCCCTCGTCCAATGCTTTCTCAACGACGCTTCGGATCGCGGGGTCGGCGATCTTTAGAAAGCTACGAATATAGGTCGCGTAGTCGTCGACGATTGATGCATGAGTTTGGAAGACGTTCATTGCGCTGATGGCCCGGGAAGTCGATTGTTTGCTGTTTTGCTACTTGGTCAGCGACTTTTGATCAGCAGGCGGCGCTACTTCAGCCACCCATTCGAACAAGTCCCCGACTTGGCATTCGAAAAGCTGGCATAGCTTGTCCACCGCGGGCAGCTCGATTCGCTGCGTAGTCTCGTAGTACAAATGGGTAAGTGTCGTCCGATTGAGTCCGGTTGCACGATGAACATCAGCAATGTTAATTTTTTGCTTTCCCATGAGTACCGACAGGTTGCATTTGATCATTGACGCATCTCCCGCTGTTGCATACATGCAACAAACAAATGGTGCGCAGCGCACTATTATGATGTTGTGCGACCTCATAATTCCTACACATGTATTATGCCGTGCAGCACATCATCTTAACCGCGTAGGGGGTAATTATGGATGCTAATCCGAATCGTGAAAATTGTCTCGTCATTTTGAAATCGGCCAACTTATGCGCCAGCCGAATTCCCGCCCGATGTTGGTGTTACGTTATAACGGCCACTCAAAAACAGGCAGGCTCCCTTCATCGGTCCGGTTAGGCCGAGTTCCCGACCGCTGGGCCAACAGTACATCTGGCAGCTTTATGATCGCTAAGCCGTCACTCTGAATGCTGCAGTCATCAGACCGGAGTGGGTCGAAAGTGTGAGTTCGCGTTTTTCGAAAGCGGCCACTCGGCCAGGGCCTCTCGATGTTCGCCATCAGAAATCTTTAGATGACCGCTTCGGCCGAGAACCTGACATAGCAGGCTGCTCCATTTAGGGTCTCTGCCTAGTCGCGAAGAGCCGATTACCGGACCGACACGGGAGTAGGCATTGCTCCATTGGCGGCGGACCCAAGAAGATTAGGCCAATCGGAATTCATCGCGCTTGGTCGAACCGTTCGCACAGGCCCTTCACAACCTCGCGCTCGCCGCGTATGCGTAAGAACGCGCCCTCACCGTCGGCGCGCTCCTCCAGCACCTCGCAACTCGCGAAGATTTCGCCGCGCAGTTGCTGTGCCGACCAGGGAATGAAAAGCTCGGCCTCAACCAGGCCCTGCTGGAAAAACGCGACGATCGCCTCACGCAGTTTTGCAACGTCGCCAGTGCGGCGCGCGCTCATCACTATGCAATCGGGGTATTGCGCGCGCAGCGCCGCTTCGCGTTCGGCCTGCGCCTCTGCGTCGCCGACGTGGTCGATTTTGTTGAAGACACGGATGCGTGGCACGTCCTTCGCACCGATCTCTGCCAGCACCTTGTCGGTGACCTCAAGCTGCCGTTCGAACCCGGGATCGCTCGCATCGATGACGTGAAGCAGCAGCGACGCATCAAGCGCCTCCTCGAGCGTTGATTTGAAAGAGGCGACGAGCCCGTGCGGCAGGTTCTTGATGAAGCCGACGGTGTCGCTGACCAGCACGCGCGGCCTGCTCTCGGGCTGGAGGGCGCGCACGGTGGTGTCGAGCGTGGCGAAGAGTTTGTTTTCGACCAGCACCTCGCTGCCTGTGAGGGCGCGCATCAGGGTGGACTTGCCCGCGTTGGTGTAGCCGACGAGCGCAACGTTGGCGATTCCCTGGCGCTCCTGCCGCCGCGCGCGCTGCGTCTTGCGCTCGACATCCATCGCCGCGATCTCAAGCTGTAATTCGGCGATGCGGTCGCGAATCTTGCGTTTGTCCAGCTCGGTGTGCGATTCACCGGCGCCGCGGCCGCCGGTGAAT
>JAIOJM010000192.1 GCA_019911785.1 Sulfuricella sp.
TGTTCCTGCTGCAAGCGCTTGATCTGCTCATCCAGTTTCACCTTGGCTTCCCCGGTCGCCTCTTGCGCTTTTTTCTTGAGCTCTTCCATTTTCGGGTTGATTTCATCCAGCTCCTTTTGCGCCTTGCCGACGAACTCGTCGCGCTCCTGCTTCGCGTAGTCCATGGCGGTGCCGATGGCCTCCTTGGCCTCCTTTTTCACGTCCTCGGTGCTCACTTTGGACGGGGGTCTGTCTTCTTCCTTCTTGCTGCAAGCCGATACGGCCAACAGGGAGCCCAACAGGAAGGCCAGCAACAAGCGGTTCATGTTCGTTTTCATTTCGAGTTTCCTTTCAAGTGTAATTTTTTATCCAGCGCCGCCATTATTTGTTGTCCTCATCCACGGCCATTTTCAGCATTTCAAAAATACCCGGGATGGCTGAGGTCACCCGGTTCCAGTTCGGGATGAGCGGCGTCGCCATCGGATTTTCCATGAATACCTGGGTTGCCATGGCGATGGCTCTGGTAAACGCTTCCACCGCCATTGCCTCCTCGTGCCGGTCAAACTGGAGTCCGTTGATGGCCGCGTCGGCCTCGTATTTCAGGATCGTGTCCTCGGCCTGCCGCAGGTAGGCTACGAGCAGGGATTTGAACAGGCCGTCGGAAAATACGACCCCTTCCGATGCCAGAGTCCTGAAGATGGATTTGCAGATATCCACCGTCATTTTCATCAAGCCTTTGCTGGCATCTTCGGCAGAGAGTACCTGATGTTTGTGTTCGTAGTTCGCGGCGATATCCACCTGGCAAACCCGGCGATGCGAATAGTTCCGGTGTACCTCGGCCAGGGAGCCGACCTCCAGCCCCCAGTCCCACGGGATTCTGTTCACCCGGGCCAGGTCAGTGATCATGCAGAACTCGCCAGAGAGGGGGTAGCGGAAGCTGTCGAGAAAGTTGAGGAATTCATGCTGGCCGGTGAGCTGCTGGATGGCTCTGATCAGAGGCGTCATCAGCAGCCGGGTGACCCGCCCGTGTATTTTGTTCGAGACCCGGCTGTAGTAGCCCTTGCAGAAAACGTAGTCCAGGTTCGGATTGACCACGGGGTAGCACAGTCTCGCCAGCAGTTCGCGGCTGTAGGTGACGATATCGCAATCATGCAGGGCAATGACGTCGGACCGGCCCCGCGCAAGCACATACCCGTAGGCAAGCCATGCCGAGCGCCCCTTGCCGCGCTCACCCACATTGAATCCGTTGCGGGCGAACGTTTCGTATATTTCGCTGATCCTTTTGCCGTCATTGTGGATGATCTTGACTTCCGTCGATATCGGCGACATGAACTCCCGCACCCGCTGAAAATCTTTCTCCGAGCCCTTGTCGAGGACCAGCACGATTTCATTCAGATACTTTACCTTGGCGAGTTCCTGGACGATTCCCGGCATGGCCGGCCCTTCGAACTCCGAATAAAGTGCCGGCAGCACCAGGGCCACAGGCCGGGCTCTCGAGAAGCCGTACAGCTCGGATTCCAGCCGCTCCAGCGAAGGTTTGCCGAGTTGATGGAGGGTCGTGATGATTCCTGTCTGGTGAAAATCGGACATGGCTTTTCCTTCAATTTAGACGTGTTCGATATCATCCCTGGTTTCTGCCGCACCCTTTTCCAGGGTTTCACGTTCGATCATCCGTCTCGCCGCGTCGATGCCGCCCACGCCAAAAGCGATGGAGAGCGCCACCACAATTCCGCCAAAAATGATTGAAAAGGCAGCGAGCACGATGCTGGGCGCAATCTGGAGCTGTTCCATGGACATGGCCAGAATCAGTACCATCAACAAGGTGCGGATGGCCTTGGCAAGGAGCTTGGAGTAGTGATAGCCGCTGTTTACCGCGGCAATCAATACCCCCTGGCTGATGAATCCGGCAAGCACATAGCCGATGATCAGGATCATCGCGGCGGAAAAAACACGGGGCACATAGCCGAAGAACTGCTCGACCAGACTGCCGATCGCCGGGATATTGAGGGCGCTCAGGCCGATCATCAGGGTGACGATGATCAGCAGCCAGAAAATGATCGCGCCGAGGGTGGCGGATGGCTTGGCCCACAGGTCACCCTTGCGCATCAGCGTGGTAAAGCCCATGCGGTCAGACCAGCTGTCGAAGTTGATGGCTGTCAGGGATTTTATGAGTATGACCCTGACGATCCGGGCCAGAACGATGCCCAGCACCATGATCACAAGCATGGCCAGAAGGTTGGGCAAAAAAACCTTGAACTTGAGAAATACCTCTTGCAGGGGTTCGAGTATCAGGTTCAGAAAATCCATCATGATTTATCTCCTTAAAATTGTTTCCAGCTGGTGACGAGGTAGTCCTTGTTGTTTTCAAATTCCAGGCAGAGTTTTTCGATCTCGGCTTCTGCCTCATGCCCTTCCATGTATTCGGCCGCCAGGATGAACGATGCGGTTTTTCCCAAATAAAGCGGGGTCAGGGACTTGATCAGGTGTTCGGCCGGCAGTTTCTTCTGGTGGAAAGCGATGGCGTAATCGTAGATGACCCGTGTCCACAACCCGATGGGAAAGCAGAACTCACTGTCGGCCAAGGCGCCCAGCCGTTCCACTTCCCTGAAATCCCCGGCACCGAGGATTTCGAGCCAAATCTCGCGCAGGTTTTTCAGGCCTTCCCGGAACAGGTTCAACATCCTGGCGGTATTGACGTTGACGTGTTCGAGCCCGACGGTGTATTCGAAGCCGAAGGTCGGTACCGGCTCGGACCCGCGGATGGGCGCCCAGGTATTTGCGTAGCCCTCCATCAGGTCGAAGGTGGCGCTCACCACCTGGTAGAGCATGCTGCTCAGGTCGGCACCGGGATCCTTGGCGTCGTGAATCTTGGCGCCGAGAAAGGACTGGGCGACCTTGAAGCCGTTCGCGATCGCCGTCGTGGTCATCCAGATGTCGATGCCGAAGCGCGCGACATCCGATTGCCAGACGTCCTTGGTCAGGTAGAACTGCGCCAGCCGGCCGGAAAAACCGAAATCCCCGCCTATCGGCTGCCGCACCCGCTTGCCATAAAGGGCACGGGTGAGGGGGTAGACGATGCTGTTGGTGATGGTCCCGTCGAATTTGTGCCGGTGGTAGAGCGGGGTCACGTAGTCAAAGCCGCCGATCAGTACCGGTTTCACCAGCAGCTCGATCCACTCGGGTGTGATGCTCCTGAGATCGGAATCGACCACCACGCAGGCCTTTGCGTCCAGCGTCTGGGCGATTTCGAAAATGCTGCGAAAGGCGCTTCCCTTGCCGGGGATGCCCTCATAGGGGAACGCGATCTTGGAAATCGGCTCCACCCGGTGATGCAGGAGGATGGCGCTGAAGTCCTCGATCGATGCGTTCTGCACTACCTCCGTGGTGCCGTCGCTGGAGCCGCCGTCGGAATTCACGATCACCGCGCGGTGCGAGGGGAAGTACTTGGCCAGACCGGCCTGCACCGCACGCACGACATGGCCGATGGTTCTTGCGTTATTGAAGCTCGGGATGCCGACAATGATGTCGGCAGCCCCGATCTTCCCGATCTGGTCATGCACCTCTGCTCTGAAGGTAATGTCATTCATCGTTTGGCATCGGTTACTTTTCCAGCAGGATGATCTGGAGGTCCATGACGTTCGTCCCCGTCGGCCCGGTCATGAAATGGCTGCGCTCCCCTGACAAGGCATCGAGTTGTTGAAAGAATCCATAGGAGTTGTTGTCGTCAAGGTAGGCGGCAGGGCCTATCCCTAGACGGCGCGCCCGTCCGGCCGTGTTGCCGTCGACCAGTGCGCCGGCGGCATCCGTCGGCCCGTCGCCGCCGTCCGTGCCGGCGGAAAGCAGGGTCACCCCGGATTGCCCGGCGATCTCCAGGGCAAAGGCCAGGGCAAGCTCCTGGTTTCTGCCCCCTTTCCCCGTTCCCCTGACGGTGACCGTGGTTTCGCCGCCGAACAGCAGGCAGCGCCGTTCGCCCGCTTTCAAACCGGCTAGCGTCTTGCGTGCGGTAACTGCCAGGAAGCGTGCGGCGTCGCGCGCTTCACCCTGGAGTTCGGCGGTGACGATCTCCGCGGCTAACCCGAGTTGCCGGGCCTTTTCCTGCGCCGCCGCCAGAGCCCGGCCGATCCCGCCGACAATCACGTTCCGGGTTCCGGGCAGGCAGGGTTCGCCGTCCTTTACCGTTTCCGGCTCCAGTCCGGCGACACCCCGTTGCAGATAATTCAAGACGCGCACGGGTATCCTTTCCTTCAGCCCGTATTTCTCGATCACGGACCAGGCATAGTCAAAGCTTGATCCGTCCGGCGCGGTCGGCCCGGAAGCGATGACGTCGAGCCGGTCGCCGATCACGTCGGAAAGAATCATCGTCACCAGCTGCGCCGGGTAGGCGGCCTGTGCGAGCCTGCCGCCTTTGACCGCCGAAAGATGCTTGCGCACGGCGTTCAGCTCGCCGATGGCCGCGCCGGCTTTCAGCAGCAAAGCGGTCACTTCCTGCTTGTCTTGCAGCGTCACCCCCGCGACAGGCGCGACCAGAAGCGCTGACGCGCCGCCCGAGAGAAGGCAAATCACCAGCGTCCTCTCGTCAGCGACCCGCACCATGTCCAATATGCGCTGCGCGCCCTCTACCCCGGCCTCATTCGGCACCGGGTGGGAAGCCTCGATCTGCCCGACCCTGCCCAGGCTTGCCGCGTGGCCTTCTTTCACGACAATCAGCCCGGCGGAAATCCGTTCGCCGAGCAAGGTTTCCATGGCCAATGCCATGCGCGCCGTGGCCTTCCCCGCACCGACCACGACGATGCGGCTAAAGTCTTCAAGCGGGTACGCGGTGCCGGCAACAGTCAGGCAGTCGTTCTCAAGCTTTGCGGCATTGAGCACGGCCTGGTAGGGATCGACTGCGGCAAGGGCGGCGCTGAAAATATGGGTAAGAATCGATGACGGCGTTTCTTCTCCGGCATTCCCGGCTGATAGCAATTGCAGTACCGCTTCGTTCCAGCCCTGCGGCCCGGGGCCTTGCGTCTTCATCAGCCCGGCTATGGCGATGCGGGAATCAAAACTTCCGTCCTCGTGCCGGATCAGCACCGGGCGATCCACCGCCTGGAGCAAGGGCAGGTCGTTCAGGCTGTCACCCAGCCCGATGCTGGAGATTTCGCCATGCTCGCGCTCGTAGAGCGCCTTCAGGGTTTTCACGGCAAGGCCCTTGTCGTGTTTGCCCATGATGTGGAAAACCCGCCCCTGGGTCCAGTGCAGGCCGGCGTCTTCTATGGCCTGCAGAAAACGCGCGTCAGGCGCGCCATCGAAGACGAAAGGTTCGTCGAAATCACGCTGCTTGGACAGGATCGCGTCATCGCAGGAGAGGCCCGTCAACTCGGCGACCTCCTCCGCCGTCATGTCGGCAAAGCCGCGTACATTTGCCCCCAGCCGTTCCCGGAGAGCAACGAAGTGGCGCCTGATCTCTGCATAGGGCATGCCGAGAATGATGCGCTGATAGCCCTCCGCCGGGTCAACCGGCGCGGAGAAGTAGCCCTGTGGAATGAAGATTCCGCCACCGTTTTCGGTAATGAAAGGGTGGAAGTTGTGCATGCGCTGGCGACAAGCTTCGATTTCAGCGCGCGTTTTGCTGGAACAGAGAACCAGCGGAACGCCGTGCGCCTGAATCAGGCTCAAGGCCGGCAGCGCGTCATTGAAGGAATACCTCACCGCATCGAGCAAGGTTCCGTCCAGATCGCTGAATATGACGGTTTTTGGCATTTGCCCCTCTTGGTGTTTATTTCAACGTCGCCAGATAGGCGGCAAACTCCTCGCGCAAATCTTCATGTTTCAGGCCAAAGGCCACCTGTGCCTTGAGGTAACCCAGCTTTGAGCCGCAATCGTAACGGGTGCCGTTGAAGCGATAGGCCAACAGTTTCTCTTCCTGCAGCAGCGCGGCGATGCCGTCCGTCAGCTGGATTTCGCCCCCCGCGCCCGCCTGCGCTCGCGCCAAATGGTAGAAAATGCGCGATGTCAGGATATAGCGGCCGACCACGGCCAGGGTCGAAGGGGCGTCTTCCGGGCGAGGTTTCTCGACGAGGCCGTTCACCTGCTCCACGCCCGGTTCCAGATAGGTTGCGCTGACGATGCCGTACTGGCCCGTTTGTTCGCGGGGCACGTCCTGTACGCCCAGCACGGAACACTGGTGGCGCTCGTACACATCCACCATCTGCTTGATGACAGGGGGCTCGCCATCGATCAGGTCATCCGCGAGAATCACCGCGAAAGGCTCGTCCTGCACGACCGGCTGTGCGCACAGCACGGCATGGCCCAGTCCGAGCGCCTCGGACTGGCGGATGTAGATGCAGTTCACGTGTTTCGGGATGACATCCTGCACCGCGCGCAGCAGTTCCTGCTTGCCGCGTGCGGCGAGTTCCGCCTCCACTTCGTAAGCGGTGTCGAAATGATCTTCTATGGCGCGCTTGTTGCGCCCGGTGATGAACACCATATCGGTGATTCCGGCCTCTACCGCTTCTTCCACGGCATACTGGATCAGCGGCTTGTCCACCACCGGCATCATCTCTTTTGGGCTGGCCTTGGTGGCAGGCAGGAAACGGCTGCCCAGACCGGCCACCGGGAATACGGCTTTGGTGATTCTTTTCATCAATTGTGCCTCCTTATTTTGGTTCGGATAAAATCAGGTCTGAAAGCGGTTTCATGGCAGCTTCCTTGTCCCTGACCCCGATCTCATCGAGCACCTGAGCGAGGCTCCTGTTCAGGTTGTCCAGCTCCTCGTCCGGCAGTCGATTGAGGGCTTCCGGAAGTACGCCCCGCACTGGCTGCGGAGCGCCTGCGACAATTCGCATCCCTTCATCGGTGAGGAACAAGCGGACTATCCGCTGGTCAGGGTCATTGCGCTCCCTTCGAATCAGGTTGCGTTTCGCCAACTTGTCGAGCAGGTTGCTTGCCGTCGAAAGATGCAGTGACATGGCCTTGGCGAGATCGGAAACCCGCTGCCCGGGATGTCCCGCCACCTCTCTCAGCGCCCACAACTGGGCTCCGCTCAGCCCGCATTGATCCTCGATCCGGCGGAAGTGCTGCTGCGCCGAACTGAAGATTTGACGGAATTTTTTCAGCGCTTCCAGCGATTTCTCGCGCAAACCGGATTCCTGGGTGGCCTTCATGCGGGTTCGAGTCGATTCGTTTTCCAACGGGGTTATAAATATATTTGTACAAAACTATTTTTACAATGCCTAATTTTTGATTATTCCTCAAGTCTTTTTCAACCTAAAATCCCTCAGTTCATTCACCGCAGAGCCAAAAGTAGGCGCCTCTAGGCGACACAGAGGCACAGAGAAAACAATAGGTTGCAGGAAGACTTACCGTCACCAAACGGGTGAATGATGTACACAGGACTTTTCTCTTGTTTTTTCAACTCTGTGCCTCTGTGGTTAACTTTTCCAGGTTCAACAGCATTATCGCGTCGCCCGGGCAGAGTCGCGTTCGGTCGAGGCCAATATGCTTTCGTTCGGCACCGACCAGGATGAAGATTCCGCCACCGTTTTCGGTAATGAAAGGGTGGAAGTTGTGCATGCGCTGGCGACAAGCTTCGATTTCAGCGCGCGTTTTGCTGGAACAGAGAACCGGCGGAACGCCGTGCGCCTGGATCAGGCTCAAGGCCGGCAGCGCGTCATTGAAGGAATACCTCACCGCATCGAGCAAGGTTCCGTCCAGATCGCTAAATATGACGGTTTTTGGCATTTGCCCCTCTTGTGGTGTTTATTTCAACGTCGTCAGATAGGCGGCAAACTCCTCGCGCAAATCCTCATGTTTCAGGCCAAATGCCACCTGTGCCTTGAGGTAACCCAGCTTTGAGCCGCAATCGTAACGCGTGCCGTTGAAGCGATAGGCCAGCAGCTTATATATCGAGTCACCCAATCCATTATAGTTTCGACGATTGTTCCGATGCCGATCAACCTGAAATGGATGGAAGGGCAACGGCATACAGCCAGGACAAATCTGAGGGGGCCAAATTAATCAGGCGTGAAACCGGCTGATGACTGAACGACTGGAGGTTTGCGCAAAAGGGTCCGCAGCACGATTGCTTCGTGCTGTTATCTACTGCTTCATTGGCACTTTCCCATCGAACCGCTGGCGCAGGTGCGGCCATCGGTCCAGATGGCTCGCTTGAACAATGCGCCATGGAAGAAGGCATCATTCAGGCTGGCGCCGGTCAGGTCGGCCAGTTTAAGGTTGGCCATTCCGAGCCGAGCCGAAACAAGGCGGGCTGAGCGCAGGTTCGCACTTTCCAGATCGGCGCCAGAGAGGTCGGCGCGCTCCAGGTTGGCGTTCTCCAGATTGGCTTGTTCCAGGTCGGCCAGCTTTAGATCAGATTTCACCATGCTGGCGTGTCTGAGGTTGGCTTGCTCAAGATTGGCATTCTCGAGGTCGGCGTTGCCGAGATCGGCCCCTTCCAGGTTGGCTTGTCTCAGAATGGCGTTACGAAAGCTGGCGTATTTCAGCTTGGCGCCCTTGAGATTTGCGCCCTTGAGATTTGCGCCGCTCATATCTGCCCATTCGAGGCTTGCCCCCTCGAAGTTGGCCCCTTCGAGATTCTTGCCTTGCCACTTGGCCCAGTTCAGCGTCATGCCGGCGCACTGCGCGCCCGGAGCAGGCTGGCAATCGGCAGCGTGGGAAGAAGCTGCGCAAAAGCCTATGAGCAGAAATGCAATGCCGAATTTATTCATGACTGTCTCTCTCATAGATAGCGTAGATAAAGGTAAACGCTGGATACCGCTACGCTGGCCAGCATCAGCGGGAAAGCCAGCAGCATGAAGGGCAGGAAGCGGATCGGCTGGCCGGCGCGCTCGGCGAAACCGGCAACCACCAGGTTGGCGCTTGCCCCGACCAGGCTGCCGTTGCCGCCCAGGCAGGCGCCCAGCGCCAGCGACCACCACAGGGTGCGGAGTTGTTCCGCGCTGAACACCGCCCCCATTTTCTGGATGACGGGAATCATGGTGGCGACGAAGGGGATGTTGTCGACGACGGCGGAAAATATCGCCGATGCCCACAGGATGGTTATGGCGGTAGTGGGGAAATCGCCGCCGGTCAGTTCCAGGAGCTTCCCGGCCAGGAGATCGAGCGCGCCGGCCTTTTCCACCCCGGCCACCACTACGAACAGGCCGACGAAAAAGAAGATCGTCACCCATTCCACTTCGCTCCAGGTGCGATGCGTCTCGTGGGACTGCTCTTCCGAGCCTTTCCCGGAAACGCGCAACAAAAGCAGGAATGCGGCACCGAACATGGCGATGGTGCCGGGTTGCTGGCCGATGTGGTGAGCCATGACGAAGCCGGCGATGACCAGCCCGATCACCGCGAGGGATTGCTTGAGCAGGAGGGGATCGGTAATTGCCGCCCTGGCTTCGAATGCCATCACTTGCGCCCGGTCTTCCGGCGTCGCGCGCATTTTGCGGCCCCAGATCAGGTAGATCGGGAGCAGGGTGAGGGCGAAGACGATGGCCGCGATCGGCGCCAGATTCACCACGAAATCGGTGAAGGTCAGTCCGACCGCCGAGCCGATCATGATGTTGGGCGGATCGCCGATCAGTGTGGCGGTGCCGCCGATGTTGGAGGCGAAAATAATGGAGAACAGATAGGGATAGGGAGACACCCTGAGGGAATCGGTGATGAGCAGGGCGACAGGTACGACCAGGAGCACTGTGGTGACGTTGTCGAGCAGAGCGGAAAAAACTGCGGTGATCATGGAGAGCATCACCAGCAGACCCCATGGATCGGCCTTCACCCATTTGGCCACGATGATGGCAACGTACTGGAACACGCCGCTCTTCTGGGTGATCGCCACCAGCACCATCATCCCGGTGAGCAGGCTGATGGTGTTGAAGTCGATGCCGGCGACGGCCTCGCTCTGTTGCAGCACGCCGGAGAAAATCATCAGCCCGGCGCCCAGTAAGGCGACGATGGACCGGTTGATCTTTTCGGTGACGATGGCGGCGTAAGTCAGCATGAACACGACGAGCGAAACCGCCAGCGGACTGAGCCCCAGGAAAACCTGGGTGGCGGTGGAAGCGGTGCCGTGCATTTCAGAGCCCCGCTTGTTGCATCAGATAGGTGAGCACGATGCGCCGGCTCAGCATGCCGCGCAGCTTGCCGTCCTTGCCGATTACCGGCAGCGGGGAGGTGCTTTGGCTGAGCAGCAGTGCCGCCTCCAGAATAGGGCAATCCTCTTCCAGAACCGGTACGTTCTTATTGGCGAATTCGCCTACGGTACGATGCTCCAGGTCATGCAGGCGGGAAGACAGCAGCCGGGTGGCGTCGCCGGCAAATTTCAGGTCTGACAGGCCATGCTCGACCCGTGCGCTAACCGGAATCAGCTCGGAAAGGATGGTCTGGGTACTGACGATACCGGCGAATCTGCCGGTGTTATCGCACAGGGGTACGTGATTGATGTGCTTTTCCAGCATCAGCTTGAGGGCGTCAAGCAAGCTGGATTCCGGGCGTATCCCGATGGTTGGGGGGCAATAGGGAATGGATTGAATGCTCATAATGGTTTTCCGGGTGTGCGGCGATGTTCTGGAGTTATCGCTAACGGCGATCCAGGTATTCGTCGGCAGGCTCTATGGTGGCTCTGTGCTCCGGGGTGTGCGCACTGCTCAGGTATATCGAGCGTATGCGCTGTTCGCGGGTGGGCGCTCGGAGGTTTTCAAGCAGGCATGATTCGCAGTGGTAGATCAGTGCCCGCTTGATTTTCTGCAGCAAGGAATTGTCGAGATGGTATCCATGGTTCACTAACCGATTTTCCAGTGCTTCCAGTGTGTGGTGGCTCAGGTCGTAGCGCACAGATAAGCAGCCACCTTCGGTATCGACAATCGCCTCCAGCTGCGCCATCGAGCCAAGCAGTTTCATGGCGCTGGACAGGTTGGGTGGCGGCAGGCTGGAAAAGCAGATGCGACGGACTTTTTGCAATGCCGGGTGGGCGGTTTTTTCCATCTAACCTCCCGTGATTCGTAGGGCCAAAATTTGGCCCGGGAAAGAGCTGTGGCCATTGTTTCAATGGCCGTCACCGATGCCTAATGATAGTTCCGTGAAGGGGGTGAGAAAATCCGGGCGAGCACGTAAGCGATACCCGTAAGGGAATCACTTACTTCGAGGAGGAGACAAGGAGAACAGGCTAGCTGCTGTTTTTTCTGAGGCTGAGCACTAGGCGGATCAGTTCGGGCAAGCTGTGTGTCTTCATTTTTTCCATCATGCGCGCCTTGTAGACTTCCACCGTGCGCGGGCTGATGCCAAGCTGCCGGGCGATTTCCCGGTTGGGTTCGCCGAGGGTGACTTTTTCCATAACTTCGCGTTCGCGGGCCGTGAGTCGGGCCATCCGATCCATGATCTCCTGCGTGGTTGCCGCTTCGTCACGTTGATGAGCGCTGCGTTCCAGCGCATCGGTGATGGTCGCGATCAGCATCCGGTCGTCCAGCGGCTTCTCGAGAAAATCGGCTGCGCCGGCTTTTAGTGCGGCACGTGCCGCCGCCACATCGCCATGGCCGGTGATGAAAATAATCGGCAGGGATATCTGGCGCGAAATCAGTCGCTGTTGCAGCTCCAGGCCATTCATTCCAGCCATGCGGATATCCAGCAGCAGGCAGCCATGCCATTCGGGCTGGCAGGCCGAGAGAAAATCTTCTGCCGAAGCGAAGCTGCGGATCGCATAGCCTTTCAGTCCTAGCAGCAGGGCAAGCGAATCTCTGACGGACGCATCGTCGTCCACAATGAAAATCGTCGGTTCAGTCATGGTTTCCTGTCGATGTGCTCACCGGCACGCTGAAGCAAAAGCGTGCGCCGCCCGCAAATGATTTGTCCAGCCATATCTTTCCATGATTGGCTTCAACCAGGGAACGGCTGATCGCCAGTCCTAGTCCGGTGCCGTCTATCTTGCCGGTGGTGAAGGGTTCGAAAACCTGTGGCTGCATTTCTGACGTGATGCCGGGGCCGGTGTCGGAGGTACAGATGCAAATTTCATCCGCAGAAAATACTGAGGCATCGATGATGATCTCCCGGCGAGCGCTCCGGGCTCCGGCAATGGCATCGATCGAATTGTATACCAGGTTGTGGAGCACGGTTTCCATCTGTACCCGGTCCACCCGAATATCGGGCAGTTTTTGAGGACAGGAAATGCGGACCGAAATGTTGTGCCGCTCCGCACGATTCAGCAGCGGGGCGATGCCTTCCTGCAGAAAGGCCGGTATGGATATCTGTTGGCGTTGAACAATGCCCCCGCGATAGAAATTGCGCAAGCGGTGGACTACTTGCCCGGCACGGCGGGCTTCGTCAACGGCCTTTCCCATTGTGCCTGTCAGCAGGGTGTGCTGGATTTCCGGCTGGGTGAGCAAGAGCTGGCAGGAATGAAGATAGCTGGTCAGCGCGGAAAGCGGCTGGTTCAGTTCATGCGCCAGCGCGGAAGTCATCTCGCCGGCAGCGGCAAAGCGCAGCGCGCGGTCCAGCTCGACTTGCTGCTCGCGTAGCCGGTCTTCCAGCAGACGGCGGCTGCTAACGGCCATGCCCAGAAAAAGGCCGGTGATTGCCAGGGCCAGCATGAGCAGCTGAAGCTCAATGACAGCAGCGGCTTTGTGGCCGCCGACCTGGACGGCAGCGATCAAGCCGAGTTGCGTTCCGAGAATGGCCAGGGTCGCACCCCGGATGCCGTGCCGCATGGTGATCCAGACAAGGGGGAGAAAGAGCAGGTAAAAAAATTTGAACTCGTCAGTAAATTCAAGCCCGAAAATCACCCACAGCGCCAGTACTACGCTTGCGCCCTGGGCGGCGGTTTCCCTGGTCGGGCGCCAGCGGATTGTCTTGAAAGGGGTGTGGGCGAGCAGCAGCGGAACGATCACCATGATGCCGATCACATCGCCCACCCAGAAACGCAGGATGCTGGGCAGGAGTTTATCCGGCGGTACCAGCCCGGCGAAGGCATAGATGGCGACATAGGCCAGGGCTGCCAGCAGCGCCCCGGCGAGTACCACTGCCAGAAACCATGACAGGTCGCGCAGGCTGCGGAACCTAGTGTCAAAGCGCAACGGTCCGAGGAGGAGGGCCGCGGCGCCGCTGTAGCAGGCCGTCAGTGCAAGCGAGGATGCCGCCAGATAGGCGAAGGGTGCTGGAATCTCGCGCACGAAAATTTCCGCCAGCAAGGCGGCGAAGAACAAGACCGGCCATTTTCCCAGTCCATGCAGCAGCAAAAATGTCAGGCTCAATCCGGGCGGCGGGTTCCAGGGCGTGATCGCGAGCGGCAGCAGCGGATGGATATAGCTTACCCAGTCCATGAAAACATAAAGGATCAGATAACCCGCGAAAAGCGGCCAGGATTTCATCAAGAATCTGCCAGGTTGCTTAAACCTAGAAACCTCAGTTGACCGCTCGACTGAATATTTAACACCATGACTCCAATAAACTTCTTCATGATTTACCGTTTCACCCGGTTGGTGAGTCCGCTACGGGGTGGATTGCACGGTTTTTGGGGCGCATGGCGGCGTTACAACTCCTTGGAATGGAACAACCATTCCGCGTTGTTGTGCCTTGCCCTGCACCCCAAAAACCGCACACTCAACCCCGTCCAACTGAGGTTTCTAGGTTAAACAGGCTTCATTTTAACCCACCATGCAGTTCGCGCGCGTTGACCAAGCGAGTTTCAATGTTGTGGTGCAATAAAAAAACCCCGCCGAAGCGGGGTTTTCGTCTTACCGGGAAAGCCGGGGGCAAAATTACATCATGCCGCCCATGCCACCCATACCGCCCATGTCACCGCCCATGCCGCCGGCAGACTCTTCCTTCGGATGCTCGGCCACCATGCAGTCAGTGGTGAGCATCAGGCCGGCTACGGAGGCGGCGTTCTGCAACGCGTAACGGGTCACCTTGGTGGGGTCGAGCACGCCCATTTCCACCATGTCGCCGTACTGGTCGTTGGCGGCGTTGAAGCCGTAGTTGCCCTTGCCCTCGGCCACCTTGTTCACCACCACCGACGGCTCGACGCCGGCGTTGGCGACGATCTGGCGCAGCGGCTCTTCCAGGGCGCGCAGCACGATCTTGATGCCGGCATCCTGGTCCGGGTTGTCGCCCTTGACCTTGGACACGACGCTCACGGTGCGCAGCAGGGCCACACCGCCGCCGGCGACGATGCCTTCTTCCACCGCAGCGCGGGTGGCGTGCAGGGCATCTTCGACGCGGGCTTTTTTCTCTTTCATCTCGACTTCGGTGGCGGCACCGACCTTGATCACGGCCACACCACCTGCCAGCTTGGCGACGCGTTCTTGCAGCTTCTCGCGGTCATAGTCGCTGGTGGTTTCCTCGATCTGCTTGCGCACCTGCTTGACGCGGCCTTCGATGTTTTTATGATCGCCGGCGCCGTCGATGACGATGGTTTCATCCTTGCCCACTTCGATGCGCTTGGCTTGGCCCAGTTCGGCCAGAGTGGTTTTTTCCAGGGACAGGCCCACTTCCTCGGCGATCACGGTGCCGCCGGTGAGGATGGCGATGTCTTCCAGCATGGCCTTGCGGCGGTCGCCGAAGCCAGGCGCTTTAACTGCGCAGGTCTTGAGGATGCCACGGATGTTGTTCACCACCAAGGTGGCCAGCGCTTCGCCGTCCACGTCCTCGGCGATGATCAGCAGCGGACGGCCGGCTTTGGCGACTTGCTCCAGTACCGGCAGCAGGTCGCGGATGTTGGAGATCTTCTTGTCGTGCAGCAGCACGAAGGGGTTCTCCAGCAGGGAGATCTGGCGATCCGGGTTGTTGATGAAGTAGGGCGACAGGTAGCCGCGGTCAAACTGCATGCCTTCCACCACTTCCAGCTCATTCTGCAGGCTGGTGCCGTCTTCCACGGTGATCACGCCTTCCTTGCCGACCTTGTCCATGGCTTCGGCGATGATGTCGCCGATGGAGGTGTCGGAGTTGGCGGAGATGGAACCCACCTGGGCGATTTCCTTGTTGGTGGTGCAGGGCTTGGAGATATTCTTCAGCTCGGCGATGCAGGCTTCAACCGCCTTGTCGATGCCGCGCTTCAGGTCCATCGGGTTCATGCCGGCGGAAACGAATTTCATGCCTTCGCGCACAATCGCCTGGGCCAGTACGGTCGCGGTGGTGGTGCCGTCGCCGGCCACGTCGGAGGTCTTGGAAGCGACTTCCTTCACCATCTGCGCGCCCATGTTCTCGAACTTGTCCTTCAGCTCGATTTCCTTGGCCACGGATACGCCGTCCTTGGTAATCGTCGGGGCGCCGAAGGAGCGCTCCAGCACCACGTTGCGGCCTTTCGGGCCGAGGGTCACTTTAACCGCGTTGGCCAGAACGTTTACACCGGCTACCATGCGGTGGCGAACGTCATCACCGAATCTTACGTCTTTAGCTGCCATGTTTGATATCTCCTGATACTTGGATGTAGGTCGGGTTTCAACCCGACAGGTTTGTCGGAATGAATCCGACCTACTACATAATTCGATTAAGCTTCGACCACGCCCATGATGTCTTCTTCGCGCATCACCAGTAGTTCCTCGCCTTCAACCTTGACAGTCTGGCCGGAGTATTTGCCGAACAGCACCTTGTCGCCGACTTTGACATCCAGCGGGCAAACCTTGCCGTCATCGCCTACTTTGCCCTTGCCCACGGCGATGATTTCGCCCTGGTCAGGTTTTTCCGTGGCGGAGTCAGGAATCACGATACCGGAAGCGGTCTTGCGTTCTTCTTCCAGCCGCTTGACAATAACGCGGTC
>JAIOJM010000019.1 GCA_019911785.1 Sulfuricella sp.
ATTGCGCTTTCATATCTCGGGATCGGCGGGCGGGTCTGGATTATCGACATCGGCCGGAGCTTCGAAAAGTTGTGCCATACCGTCGGCGGCCAGTACCTTGAATTCACGCCGGAAGCGGATATTCGTCTTAATCCATTTTCAATGGTTGAATCCATTGAAGAGGATCTGGAAATGCTCATTCCGCTGTTCGAGCAGATGATCGCACCATCGGAACCGCTTGATGACTACCGTCGCCGCCAACTCGGACTGCATATCCAATCAGTCTGGATGGATTACGGCCGCAATGCCACAGTCGACAATCTGGCCTATTCCCTGATCAACAACTGTGAGAAGGGCGGCCCAACTCCGCAGGCGACTGACGAAGATTGGGTGGAAAAGATTCGGGCCATGAGCTTTGAAGAACGGAAGTTGTACTGCGACCCACGCATCCGCGACCTGGGAGTACAACTCTTCCCTTACACGTCGGATGGCCCATATGGCAAATATTTTATGAGCGAAACAAACGTCAATTTCGACAATGACCTGATCGTTTTGGAGCTGGAGGAGTTGAGCGCCAAGAAGGATCTTCAGGCCGTTGTGATGTTCCTGCTGATGTATCGCATTACCCAGAATATGTATCTCACGCGGGATCGACCCAAGGTGTGCATTCTGGACGAGGCCTGGCAACTGCTTGGCGCGGGCGGGTCTGGCGATTTTATTGAGTCCGGATATCGTCGGGCGAGAAAATACAATGGCAGTTTTTGCGCGGCAACTCAGTCTATCGCTGATTTTTCGCTAAGCCGTGCCGCTGAGGCCGCGATGAACAACGCGGACTGGATGTTCCTGCTACGCCAGAAACCGGAGAGCGTATTGGCGCTCGAAAAGACGGACAAATTGGTGATTGACGAATCGATGAAGCAAATGCTTCTTTCAGTCAAAACGCAGGCCGGCGCTTATTCTGAAGTTTTTGTGCATGGCGGACAGATGGGACATGGAATCGGGCGTGTTTTGTTTGACCCCTTCTCGTTGCTGCTCGTGTCGTCCAAGGCCGAAGATTTCGAAGCGGTTCGACGCTACCGCGCTGAGGGATATAGCATCACCGAGTCCCTTGAGGCTGTATTGGCTGACCGTGGGGTGCCTGGATATAAGAAGCGAATTACAAGGAAAGTAGCCTGATGAGCGAAGAAATAGCGGACACCCCGGTCGTCGGGGATCATAAGTCGAGCGATATGCCGCCTGCCAATGAGCAGCCAGCAATGTGGATTGGTTATGCGATCAACGCATTGATTGCCTTGATCGTCGTTTTTGCTGGAATCGTGGCCTATCACTACACGCTGGGCCAGCAGAACCGGCAGCGATTTGCCGTCGTTGACGTGGGTGAAGTCATCGAGTTGAAACAGCTTGAGGTGACCGCTTCGGTGACCAGGCCAGGCATATCGGATCAGGAACGCGGCGCAGCTTTTGAAACGATCTCACGCTTCGCCAAAGATATGGAGCAGGCCTTGGGCGAACTCCAGCAGGAATGCGGTTGCACCTTGTTGGTGCGAGCCGCGGTTGTCAAAACCGGGAGTGAAGATATGACCCCAGCCCTGAAGGCAAAAATGGGTGTTGATCACCTCGATATTAAACAATTGACGCAGAGTATCCGGAATAACCCGGGCGCAGATGGTGCTTCCCTACAATCCCCTATGGGAGCGCCTAAATGAGAGAACTTTTTTTGGACAAGCCGCGACTTTCTGTGGCGGAGTATCTGAACCTTTGTCAGAAGCATTTTGTCCGGAACTGGATGCACTACACGATCCCACTGGCAGTTGTCTTTCTACTCCAGTTCTTTGTACGGTTTGACGTGAATTACACGGAATCTTTGCCAGACCACGCCTTTGTCACGATCAAGGGATGGAAAAGCGGGCTGAAGCACGGCGATTACGTGGCCTACGCGTTCCCGACCGAGAACCCTGTATCCCCATTCCGCAAAGGGGATCACATGGTCAAGATCGTGGGTGGTACCGCCGGCGATGAAGTGCGCAAGGATGATGAAGGAAACTTTTCTATTCTCAAGAAGGGCGCAGCGCCGAGTGAGGTGGCGATGGGCGGACAATTTGTTGGTAGCGCAAAGCCAAAGTCGATGACAGGTAAGCCGTTAGAAGCAGGACCAACCGGGGTTATTCCGTCTGGACGCTACTACGTTATGGCGCCTCACAAAGACAGCCTGGACTCCCGCTACACAATGGTGGGATGGATTAGTGACGGCGACATCATTGGACGCACATTTCCGCTTTTTTGATTTTGTGGCCATTCACCGGTCGCTAATTCGACGGTATCAACACCTATCAGGGCACCAAAAAAGGTGAGGAAACGACATGAAAATCATCGAGGCATGGAAGGCACTAAACGCTTTCCAAGGGAAGTACCGGCACATCGCGGCGCTAGTTTGGTTATTCGCCCTAACGATGTCGGCCATCTGGCTCTTCCCGCGCCAATGGGCCGATATACCGCTGCTGGCCATCGTGATGATCGGCATTGCCTACGTGCTGCTCATTGAGCTGTCGCGCTACGAGGCTGCACTGTCCAAGCGGATTGATGCCGGCGACGAGGCGCTGACCTGGCAAGTCGGCGTCAACGGTGTGGCCGCAGGCACTCTTTCCGATGCGGCCTACGCCGCGGGCCGCCGCCGCGTCTTCTTCGATGCGCGCACCTACGTTGCCCAACTGTTCAACTTCGGCAATGTGCTGTCACGCGCCGTCGATTCGCTGTTCGTGGCCATTCCCTTGGGCGTTTTTTGGTGCGGCTTGGTGTGCTTCGCCTTCGCGCCGGATACCTTCGCCTCAATCCTGGCCGAATTGCAGAAGGTGACGCCGGCACAGATCGTCTCCGGTGCGCCCTCGATCCTTCGAACATTGGTGGTTATCTCGATCAGCATGATCGCAGTGTCGATCATGATGGGCAAAAGCTTCGGTTTCATCAATCGCTTCGACCAGGCGAGCAACGAGGCCATCCGCCGCGCCATTGGCTGCGCCGCCGAGGGGGATGTTTTCCTGTTCCGCTTTGTGGACGGCAAGATGATCGTTGCCGGCGATTACGCACCGGCCACCGCTGTTGCCGTGTCTGCTGCGCCCAACAAGGTGTAAGTGGAATTCTTGACAGCCCTCTGATGCGCTCCTGGTGAATTTCCCCAAAACTGCACTCAATGACCTGTTTTGTGCAGCATTTCCGCATTGTCTAGAGGGCAGACCATGAGTATCTTCGGCAGCATGGCATATTGCACATCAATCCCACTCTTTCTGCGCCGAGCGTTCGTGTTGGTGCACGCAACAATCCTCCTAGTTACAGGGATAGGTGTCGTCAGTGCGGCAGAGCAGATAGGACCTGTACACCCCATCGCCGAACCAGACATGCTAGACGCCATTCAGGCCAAGCTGGCGGAGAAAGAACGGACAGGAGAGGTCGCAAAACTTCAGAAGCAGTTTGAGGAACGCGTCAAGCGCCACGCTGAAACACCAGATCCTGTTGCTGGCCTCAGTAGAACGACGAAGGCTCGGACTTTCTATTGGGACCCAAGTGTCCGCGCTCCCAAAACCATTACAACACCGGACGGCAGGGTGATTGTTCGCGCAGGCGAAATGGCGAACCCGCTGGATTACGTTTCACTCTCCAATCATCTTCTTTTCTTTGACGCGCGCGACCCAGAACAGGTCGCCAAGGCCGTCGCCTTGATTGAGCACTACGATGGCCGCGTCAAGCCGATTCTTACGGGCGGTCCTGTCATCGAGCTTATGCGCACATGGAAGAAGCGCGTCTATTTTGATCAGGGCGGCGCACTAACGCGTCGCTTTGCAATCCGTCATGTTCCCGCATTGGTTTCTCAGGAAGGCAAGCGGTTGCGCATCGACGAACTGGAACTCTGATATGCGACATCTCGTAAAAATACTTTCCATTCTTGCGCTCTTGTTCGCGAGTCAGGCCAATGCTGCGCCAGTTTGTCACGGCAAGTTCTTCAATCCGATTACCGATATCTGCTGGTCGTGCATCTTCCCTCTCACCATCGGCAATCAAGAGGTAATGAAAATGGATCAGGAAGGAACCGCTGACTATACCGGGTCGCCATTGTGCGGCTGTACAAACCCGTTGCGAGTGGGAATTTCCGTGGGCTTCTGGGAGCCTGCCCGCATGGTCGAAGTTTCCAGGGGGGCGTTCTGCTTCCATAGCTTGGGTGGGATCAGCATTGATCCGGGGGTTGATGTCCCAACACACACACAATCCCAGAAAAAAGGGGGAGGGCAAAACAATAGTTTTTATCAGGCGCACTGGTATACATCCCCACTGCTTTACTGGCTGGAAGTGTTGTTGGATAACTTCTGCTTGGAAAAAGGCGTCTTTGATCTGGCCTATTTCACCGAGGTCGATCCGTTGTGGGCGGATTCGGAGCTGACATTTATCTTGAATGCCGACGTCGCTCTATTCGCAAACCCGCTGGCACAGGCCGTTTGCGCCGCAGATTGTATTGCCGCAACCGCAGGATTCGGGAGGAATGAACTGTACTGGTGTGCCGGATGCCAAGGCGCGATGTATCCGCTGAATGGATGGGTCGGCGCACATATCGGCGGCGTCCAAGCTTCCGCGCTTATCGTGCAGCGACTTACAAATAAGATGCACCGTGAATTTCTCATGTGGTCGGGGAAAGGGAATGACGGTGTATGCGGTTTCTATCCACAACCTCTGATGGACAAGACAAATTACAAATTCCAGATGACCTACCCGACGCCGCAGACCGAGAAGATTGGCGGCAAGTGCTGTCAGCCATATGGCAGAAGCAGCGCTTTGTGGGGGTCTGGCAAAGAAGTGCCATATGTTGGAGAAGACTTTGCTTACCAGATATTCAGGAAGCGTGATTGCTGTGCTTCCTATATGCCGGGTCCTTAATCATGAAAAAGAGATTTGTGTTGATAGCCGCTGCTTGGGTTTTATCGCTACACGCTTACGCGCAGGACCAGACCAATCCGGGGGCAGCCATTTCTGATGCAGCACTGGGAAAG
>JAIOJM010000193.1 GCA_019911785.1 Sulfuricella sp.
TGAGGCATACACCGAATATCTGCCGGATGCGATGAAAAGCGACAGCGTCGGCTGGCTGAAACGCTTTCCGAACCTGATCGTCACCCGCACCTTCTCCAAGGCTTACGGCCTGGCCGGTTTGCGCGTGGGCTATGCGCTGGCAAGT
The DNA here is from genome assembly GCA_019911785.1 of Sulfuricella sp. The sequence continues at coordinate 146 of JAIOJM010000193.1, forward strand.
AAATCAGTTGCGGATATGCTGAACCGGGTGCGGCAGCCGTTCAACGTCAACAGCCTGGCCCAGGCGGCGGCGGTGATGGCCATGCAGGACGACGCCTTTCTCGATGAATGCCTGGCAATCAACCGCGCCGGCATGGTGCAGTTGACGGAGGGCTTCAAGCGTTTGGAGTTGGCTTATATTCCGTCCTACGGCAACTTCGTCGCAGTGCGCGTGGGCAATGCCGCCGCTATCAATCTCAGCCTGCTGAAGCAGGGAGTGATTGTGCGACCGGTCGCCAATTATGGGTTGCCTGAACACCTGCGCGTCAGCGTCGGGCTGGAAGGGGAAAACAAGGTATTTTTGCAGGCCCTGGAACGGGCACTTGAGGAGTTGAAGAAATGATCATCGTAATGAGCAGCGGTGCAACCGAGCAACAGATCGAAGGCGTCGTCAAGAAAATCAGGGAAGCCGGTCTGGATGCCAATATTTCGCGCGGCACCGAGCGCACCGTGATCGGCGCCATCGGCGACGAGCGCAAGCTGGAGCAGGAGTATTTCGAAGCCCTGCCGGGTGTCGAACAGGCCATGCACATCGTCAAGCCCTACAAGATCGTCGGGCGGGAATGGCATAAGCAGGACAGCGTGATCGACATCAAGGGCATTCCGCTGGGCGGCAAGCAGGTGCAGATCATCGCCGGGCCATGCTCGGTGGAAACGCCGGAGCAGATGGCACTGGCGGCGCAGGAAGTGCACGCCGCAGGCTGCCGCTTGATGCGCGGCGGTGCCTTCAAGCCGCGTACCAGCCCCTATGCCTTTCAGGGGCATGGCGTGGAAGGCTTGGCGATGTTCCGCACGGCGGCCGAAAAATACAACCTGCCCATCGTCACCGAACTGATGGACGCGCGCCAGCTTGATACCTTCCTCGAGTACGGCGTGGACGTGATCCAGATCGGCACGCGCAGCATGCAGAATTTCGAGTTGCTCAAGGAGGTCGGCAAGGTCAACACGCCGGTGATCCTCAAGCGCGGCATGTCGGCGACCATTTCCGAATGGCTGATGGCGGCGGAATATATTGCCGCCGGCGGCAACCACAACATCATCTTCTGCGAGCGCGGCATCCGCACCTTCGAAACCTACTATCGCAACGTGCTGGACGTGACCGCGATTCCGGTTTTGAAAAAGGAAACCCACCTGCCGGTGATCGTCGATCCCTCCCATGCGGGAGGCAAGGCGTGGATGGTGCCGGCCCTTTCCCGCGCGGCCATTGCCGCCGGCGCCGACGGCCTGCTGGTGGAAATGCACCCCAATCCCTGCGAAGCCTGGTGCGATGCCGATCAGGCGCTCAACCCGCAGGAGCTGAAAGACCTGATGGTCAGCCTGGGCGCGATTGCCGGGGCGATCGGCAGGACGATTTGAAGCGATAACCGCAAAGGCGCGAAGGCGCAAAGGTGATTCCCAAATGTTGAGTGGCTTTTCTTTGCGACCCCTTTGCGTCTCTGCGCCTTTGCGTTTCAAGCAATGTTGATCAACAAACTTGTTATTTTCGGCGTCGGCCTGATCGGCGGATCCTTCGCGCTGGCTTTGCGCGAGGCCGGAGCGGTGCGGGAAATCGTCGGCGTCGGACGCACTGCGGGAAATCTGGAGAAAGCGCTGCGTCTCGGGGTGATCGACCGGGCTGCGGCTGATGCGGCCAGCGCGGTGCAGGATGCGGATCTGGTGCTGCTGGCCGTCCCGGTCGGGCAGATGGCGGCGGTGATGGCATCGATTGCGCCGCATCTGTCGGCGCAGACCGTGGTCACCGATGCCGGCAGTACCAAATGCGATGTGGTGGCGCTGGCGAACCAGCATCTGCCGGGCCACCTGGCGCGCTTCGTGCCGGCCCACCCGATCGCCGGCGCCGAAAAAAGCGGGGCGGCTGCCGCCAGTGCCGAGCTGTACCGGCGCCGCAACGTGGTGATCACGCCCTTGCCCGAGACCGATCCCGCGGCGGCGCGCACGGTGCGCGCCATGTGGGAGGCATGCGGGGCGACGGTCAGGGAAATGACGCCACAGGCCCACGACGAGGTCTTCGCCGCGGTTTCCCATCTGCCGCACCTGCTGGCTTTTGCCCTGGTCGAGGACATCGCCTCGCGCAGCAACAGCGAGGAGCTGTTCAGCTACGCCGCCAGCGGCTTTCGCGATTTCACCCGGATCGCCGGCAGCTCGCCGGAAATGTGGCGTGACATCTGCCTGGCCAATCGCACCGCGCTGCTCAAGGAGCTCGAAGTCTACCAGGCGCAGCTTGATCGTCTGCACGTCATGCTGGAGCAGGCCGACGGGGCGGCGCTGGAGCAGGTTTTCAGCCACGCCAGTGCGGCACGCAACAAATGGATCTCTCAAAAAAATTCTGATTGAACCGCAGAGGCGCTGAGGCGCTGAGAGAACCCCGTCATGGTTTTCTCAGCGCCTCTGCGCCTCTGCGGTAAAAGGTTTTAATTATGGAATATCTCGATCTTTCTCCCATTCCCCGCGTCAGCGGCACCGTTCTGCTGCCCGGCTCGAAAAGCATTTCCAACCGCACCCTGCTGCTGGCTGCGCTGGCCGAGGGCGTCACCGAGGTCAAGGCCCTGCTTGCCTCCGACGACACCCAGCACATGCTGGCTGCACTCAAGCAACTGGGCGTCAACTGGGTACAGCACGGCGATAGCCGGGATTAC
>JAIOJM010000194.1 GCA_019911785.1 Sulfuricella sp.
TCGCCGCCATGTACCTGCTCGGCGGCCTGTTCCTGCTGCAGCAGCGCATCATCACCTGGCATGCCCCGGTTTCCTTCCTGGTCACCCTGGCGCTGGTCGCCGCGCTGTTCAACGGCATCGATCCCAGCCGCTATGCCACGCCGATGTTTCACCTCTTCACCGGCGGCGCCATGCTGGGTGCCTTCTTCATTGCCACCGACTACGTCACCAGCCCGACCACGCCGCTCGGCAAGCTGATCTTCGGCACCGGCGTCGGTTTTCTCGAATACGTGATCCGCGTCTTCGGCGGCTACCCGGACGGCGTGGCGTTCTCTATCCTGATCATGAACGCTGCCGTGCCGCTGATCGATGCCTACACTCAGCCGCGGGTTTACGGCCACGACTCCGGAACGAAACCATGACCACCCGCATCCTTCGCCACGCCTCCGCCTCCGCCGGCATCCTCACCGCCTTCGCGGTCGTCGGCACGGCGCTGCTTGCCGCCACCTATCTGGTTACCCGCCCGATCATCGCCGAAACCGAGAAACAGGCCAAACTTGCCCTGATCGGCCAGATCCTGCCGGCCACACTGTACGACAACGATTTATTGAAGGACTCGGCGCTGCTTCCGCCTGCCGGGGAACTCGGCAACAGCGAACCCACTCCGGTCTATCGCGCCGTCAAGGAAGGCAAGCCTTCCGCCGCGGTGCTGGAAGTGATCGCCCCGGACGGCTACAGCGGAAAAATCCGGATGATCGTCGCGATCAAGGCGGATGGCGAAGTTTCCGGCGTGCGCGTGGTGACCCACAATGAAACCCCCGGCCTGGGCGACTATATTGAAATAGCAAAAAACAGCTGGATCCGGATATTCGAAGGCAAGTCGCTGTCGAAACTTACAGATCAGGAATGGAAAGTGAAGAAGGACAGTGGCAAATTCGAGCACATGGCCGGCGCCACAGTCACTCCGCGCGCGGTGGTCAAGGCGGTGCACAAATCACTGAAATACTTTGCCGCGAATCAGGACAACATCTTTTCCCTGCCGGCCAATACTCAGGAGCAAGCCAAATGAGTACGGACACCATCAGCTACAAGGAAATCATCTGGAACGGCATCTGGAAGAACAATGCCGGCATCGTCGCACTGCTCGGCCTGTGCCCCCTGCTGGCGGTCAGTGCCACAGTGGTCAACGGCATCAGCCTGGGGCTGGCCACGGCGCTGGTGATGGCCTGCAGCAACGGCGCGGTGTCGGTGGTGCGGAGCTGGGTGCCTAACGAAATCCGCATTCCCGTTTTCATCCTGATCATCGCCGTGCTGGTGACCATCATCCAGCTGGTGATGAACGCCTACATGCAAGCGCTGTACCTGGTGCTGGGCATTTTCGTGCCGCTGATCGTGGTCAACTGCAACGTGCTCGGCCGCGCCGAAGCCTTCGCCTCGAAAAACCCGCTGATGCCCTCGGTGGTGGACGGCTTCATGGTCGGCTTCGGCCTCACCCTCACCCTCGGCGCGCTGGGTGCGATGCGCGAGATATTCGGCAAGGGCACGCTGTTTTCCGGCATCGACCTGGCGCTGGGCGAATCGGCCAAGGGGCTGGTCATCACCGTATTCCCCGACTACCAGGGCTTCCTGCTCGCCATTCTGCCGCCCGGCGCCTTCCTCGGCCTGGGCCTGTTGATTGCCGGCAAGAACTGGATCGACCAGCGCGCCGGCAAGAAGGTGAAGCCGCAACCCGCCACCGACCTCCAGCCTACTGCTGCAACAGCGTAGGCGTGAACCAAAAAAGATTAACCACGAATTGCACGAAAATGAGACACGAATGTTCACGAATAATCCGCGAGGGCCATGGCGAGCCTGATTCAGGCTGTTTGGTGAAATGATGTTTGCCTTTAAACATTCGTGCCCATTCGTGGAAATTCGTGACATTCGTGGTTTATGCCTTGTTAATCTTTTCACATGAATGCTGCCAAACGCCGCGAAATCTTCACCCGCTTCCGCGACGCCAACCCCAAACCCACGACTGAACTGGTCTACCGCACTCCCTTCGAACTGCTGGTGGCGGTGGTGCTGTCGGCTCAGGCCACGGACAAGAGCGTCAACCTGGCCACCGCCAAACTGTTTCCGGTGGCCAATACGCCGCAGAAGATGCTCGCCCTCGGCCAAGAAGGGCTGGAGTCCTGCGTCAAATCCATCGGCCTGTACAAGAGCAAGGCCAAGCACCTGATCGCAACCTGCCGCCTGCTGCTGGAGAAGCACGGCGGCGATGTGCCGCACAACCGCGAGGCGCTGGAGAAGCTGCCCGGCGTCGGGCGCAAGACCGCCAGCGTGATCCTCAACACCGCCTTCGGCGAACCCACCATCGCCGTGGATACCCACATCTTCCGCGTCGCCAACCGCATCGGCATCGCGCCGGGCAAGACCGTGCTGGAAGTGGAAAAGAACCTGCTCAAGTTCATCGCCCCAGAGTTCCGCCACGACGCACACCACTGGCTGATCCTGCACGGGCGCTACGTATGCAAGGCGCGCAAGCCGGACTGCCCGCACTGCCTGATCAACGACCTGTGCGAATACAAAGAGAAAACCTTACCCGCATGACCATCGCCACCGGACTCGCCACCGCCCCCATCGCCGAACCGCAGCTTGCCGACCTGGCCGTTGCGGCCGCCATGGAGAAGGCCGGGCTGACCATCGCCAGCAGCGTGCTGCTGTTCCTCACCCCGGAGTTCGCCCGCGACCCCAGGCCCGCCCTTCTGGCCGCCTCCCGGGCCAGCAACTGCACCCGCATCATCGGCTGCTCGGCAGCGGGGATTTTTACCGACCAGGACTGGGTGCTGGACGCGCCGGCCGCGGCTGCGATGGTATTTGGCGGCGACGTCAGCCTGGCCCCTGCGCCGCAACCGCAGACGGACGACCTGATCCTGTCGCTGGCCGCCCCCAACGCTCTCAACTCCGCCTGGATCGGCGAACCGGGGCGGCGCTTCGGCGGGATATCGGGAGATGCGACCGGGCAGGGGCCGTTCAAGGTGTGGTGCGGCGGCAGGACGGCGGAAAGCGGCCGCTGCGAAACCCGGCTGGCCGGCGCAAGCGGTGTCGTTGGCGTTTCCCGGGGCGTCCGCGCCTTGAGCGAACCGCTGGCAATCACCCAGGCCAGCGGCTACGACGTGATCTCGCTTGGGCAGCAACCGGCCATGAACGTGCTGACGCGCGAACTGCCTCTCGACCTGCGAGGCGAGGACAGCCTTCCCCTGCACCTGCTGATGGCCGGGATCATCCACGGCGATCCGGCGACAGCCATCGCCGATGGCCGCTTCCGCCTCGCACCGATCATTTCCGCCAATGCCGAGGATCGCTCGGTCACCCTGTCGGCGCGTCTGACACCCGGCGAGCAGATGTTCTGGGCGGTGCGCCAGCCGCTGGCCGCCGAACGCGACATGCGCCTGACGATAGACCGCTTGCAGCGGGAACTCGACGCACCGCCTGATTTCGGCCTGCTGTTTCCCTGCATGGGACGCGGCCCGTATTTCTACGGCGGGGTGGACCGCGACCTCGACCTGGTCAGGCAGCGCTTCCCGGACATGCCGCTGATCGGCTTCTACGGCAATGGCGAAATCGGGCCGCTGGAGGGCGCCAACCAGCTCCTGCAGTATGCTGCCGTACTCGGGCTTTTTCACCATGTTTAACCCGACCCGCGACCAGGCACGCCGCTTCTTCTTCGATGCCTGGCAAAAATTCCGCGAACGCCAGCCGCTGTCCGACCTTGAAGCCATTGCCCTGGACCTGATGCAGCAGCACCCTGAATACCACGCCATCTTCGACAACCCGGAGCGCTACGCCGAGCGCGATTATTTGCCGGAATCCGGCGAAACCAATCCCTTCCTGCACCTGGGCCTGCATCTGGCGATCCGCGAGCAGCTGCCGATCGACCAGCCGCGCGGCATCGCCGCCCACTACCGGCGTCTGCTGGAAAAGACCGGCAGCGCGCACGACGCCGAGCACTTGATCATGGACTGCCTGGGGGAAATGATCTGGCAGGCGCAACGCCGGCGCACCCAGCCTGACCCGGCGATTTACTTCGAATGCCTTGAAAAATGCTAAAATTGCAAAATAATTCTGGGGAAAACTTTTAACCACGAATTTACACGAATGAAACACGAATGTTCACGAATAATCAGTTTGTTAGCATGTCTGGCCTAATTCACCTATTTGGTGCCAATAGTAGGCGCCTCCAGGCGACACGATGATTGTCTCTAACTATTCGTGTTTATTCGTGAACATTCGTGTCATTCGTGGTTAATCGCCTTTTTTGGATAATTCTGTTAAACCATTTTGAACCGGAGACCGCAACCATGAAAAAACAACTGCTTATTTCCACCTCGCTGCTGCTCGCCATGAGCGCCCTGCCCGCCTTGGCCGACGACATGGCCAAATACCAGGAAGAAAGCCGCAAGGTGGCGAAGGAGTTCGTCTCGCAACTGGGCGGCGAACTGCAGAAGGAAATGAAGGAAAATGGCC
>JAIOJM010000195.1 GCA_019911785.1 Sulfuricella sp.
CGAGATGATCTCGCCCCAGTTCAACCAGATGCAGGTGCAGCACAACATCGGCCTGGATTTCGCCAGCGGCGTGCGCACCCTGATGCGGCAGGATCCGGACATCATCATGGTGGGCGAGATCCGCGACCTGGAAACCGCGGAGATGGCGATCCAGGCGGCGCTCACCGGGCATCTGGTGCTCTCCACCCTGCACACCAACGATGCGCCCTCGGCGATTTCCCGCCTGCTCGACCTGGGCGTTCCGCCCTACCTGATCAACGCCACCCTGCTCGGGGTGATGGCGCAGCGCCTGGTGCGTACCCTGTGCCCGCACTGCAAGGAGCGCGAAACACTCGACACCGAGGCCTGGGAGGCGCTGGTCAAGCCGTGGAAGGCGGCGCCGCCGGCAACGGCCTGTGCGCCGAAAGGCTGCCTGGAATGCCGCATGACCGGCTACCTCGGCCGCATTGGTTTGTACGAGATGCTGGTCATGTCGCCCGGCCTGCGCAAGCTGATCAAGCCGGCCTGCGATGTTGCCGCCCTGCGCGAGCAGGCTTACAAGGAAGGGATGAAGCCGCTCAGAATCAGCGGCGCGCTGAAGGTCGCGAGCGGCCTCACTACCATAGAGGAAGTTCTGAAAGTCGCCCCACCGCCCTATGGCATGTAGTAGTTGACAAAAACAGTCTGTCTTTGTGGTATCCTGAATATCGTCTTTTCAGGAGACCCTCATGCCCAACCACCTGGTTTCAGAATCCAGCCCCTATTTGCAGCAACATGCCAACAACCCCGTGGATTGGCACCCATGGAGTGAGCAAGCGCTGACTCGCGCGCGCGAGCAGGACAAGCCGATTCTGCTCTCCATCGGCTACTCCACCTGCCACTGGTGCCATGTCATGGCGCATGAATCGTTCGAGGACGAGGCAACCGCCGATCTGATCAACCGCGATTTCATCGCCATCAAGGTCGACCGCGAGGAGCGGCCCGACCTCGACCAGATTTACCAGAACGCCCACGCCCTGCTCACCGGAAGGAGCGGTGGCTGGCCGCTGACGCTGTTTCTGACCCCGGATCAGACGCCGTTCTTCGGCGGTACCTATTTCCCCCCGCAGGCGCGCTACAACCTGCCTGGCTTCAAGGCGCTGCTGCCGAAAGTGGCGCAGGCCTACCGCGAGCATAGGCATGACATCGTCCGGCAAAATGCCGAATTGCGGCAAAGCCTGGCGTCGTCCGCCCCCGCGCCGCAGGCCGGAACGGAGCCCGGCCCGGCGTCCCTGGCCAGTGCGCTATCCCGGCTCGGGCAAAGCTTCGACCCGGTGCACGGCGGCTTCGGCGGTGCGCCCAAGTTTCCCCGCCCGAGCGAAATCGCCTTTTGCCTGCGCCGCCATGCCGCCGAAGGGAGCGGGCCGGTGCTGGAGATGGCGCTCCGGACGCTGCGCAAAATCGCCGACGGCGGCATCAACGACCAGCTCGGCGGCGGCTTCTGCCGCTACAGCGTGGACGAGCGCTGGCTGATCCCTCATTTCGAGAAAATGCTTTACGACAACGGCCCGCTGCTCGAACTGTATGCCGACGCCTGGCGGATTACCGGCGACGAACGCTTCCGCACCGTGGCGGAGGAAACCGTGGCGTGGCTGGCGCGGGAGATGCGCGCGCCGCAGGGCGGCATCTATTCCGCGCTGGACGCCGAGTCCGAGCACGAGGAGGGGAAGTTCTACGTGTGGACGCCGCAGGAAGCCGCCGCCGTGCTGGCTGCCGACGAATATGCCGTGCTGTCGCAGCACTACGGCCTCGACCAGCCAGCCAACTTCGAAGGACGGCATTGGCATTTTCATGTCGCCCGCCAGCTCGACCAAGTGGCGCAGGAGCTGGGTGTGGAATTGCCCGAAGCGCGGCGCCTGCTGGACAGCGCGCGAACCAAGCTGATGGCCGTGCGCGCGCAACGGGTGCGGCCGGGGCGCGACGAAAAGATATTGACCAGCTGGAATGCCTTGGCGATCAAGGGCTTGGCCCATGCCGGCAGCGCCCTCGGGCGGGAAGACTGGATAGACCTGGCGCAGCAGGCGGCGGATTTTATCCACGCCGAGCTGTGGCGGGACAACCGGCTGCTGGCCTCGTGGAAGGACGGCAAAGCCAGGCTGGGCGGCTATCTCGACGATTACGCCTTTCTTCTCGACGCCTTGATGGAATTGATGCAGGCCCGTTTTCTGCCCGCCGACCTGGCTTTCGCGCGCGAGCTGGCGGAAGCGCTGCTGGCCCGGTTCGAGGATCGCGGCCAAGGCGGTTTCCACTTCACCGCGCACGACCACGAAACCCTGATTTACCGGCCAAAATCGGGGTTCGACAATGCCACCCCCTCCGGCAATGCCGTGGCGGCGTTCGCGCTACAGCGGTTGGGCCACCTGCTCGGCGAAGCCCGTTACCTGGCGGCTGCGGAACGCGCCCTCAAGCTGTTCTATCCGCAGATCGCCGCCCAGCCGACCGGCTTCATGTCCTTTCTTGCGGCGCTGGAGGAATACCTGGAGCCGCCGCAGATCATCATTCTGCGCGGGCCCGCCGAACCGGTTGCGGCCTGGCAACGGGCCATGGCGAAGGAATACCTGCCTGCGACCTTGCTGCTGGCGCTGCCTGGCGAGCTGGAGAACCTGCCCGGCAGCCTCAACAAGCCGGCAACGCCTGTCGTCAACGCCTGGGTGTGCCAGGGCGTTAAATATTTACCAGAAATATCGGATGTAGATATCCTGCTACATGTTTGCAAAGCTGGAAAAATTGGATAAGATGGCGGGTCACTTTTTTCTCAAGTTAAACAAGGAGTATTAAATGAAAGCAGTTCTGGGAATTGCCGCTGCTGCGGCCTTGCTGGTGGCTGGACAAGCAGCAGCTGATGATCAGTTGGCGCTGGCACAAAAGAGCGGTTGCATGGCCTGCCATCAGGTCGCCGTTAAAGTGGTCGGCCCGGCTTACAAGGATGTGGCCAAGAAATATGCCGCCGACAAAGGTGCGGTCGACAAGTTGACCAAGAAGGTCATCGCCGGCGGCAAGGACGTCTGGGGTCCTGTGCCTATGCCTCCTAAAGGTGGCAACGCCGCCGTCAAGGACGAGGACATCAAGAAGATCGTGACCTGGATTCTGACCTTGAAGTAATCGGGTTTCACTGCTTAAAAAGCCGGCCATTGCGCCGGCTTTTTTATTTCACCAGTCCGAACAGATAAAGGAAGATGGCGATGATCGCCAGCGGCGATACGAAGCGGATGGTAAAGCGCCACAGCCGGTAAGGCTGCGTGGTGATATTCAGTTCTTCCTGAACGTGATGGGTCTTCATCACCCACCCTGCGAACAGCGCCATGAGCAGCCCGCCCAGGGGCAGCAGGATATTGGTGG
>JAIOJM010000196.1 GCA_019911785.1 Sulfuricella sp.
CGACCAGCATGCGGTGCGCGCCCTGCGCCACGCACTGGGCGTGCGCCCGGTCTACAAGCGCGTGGATACCTGCGCTGCCGAATTCGCCACCGACACCGCCTACATGTATTCCACCTACGAGGAGGAGTGCGAGGCGGAGCCCACCAACAAGAAAAAGATCATGGTGCTGGGCGGCGGGCCGAACCGCATCGGCCAGGGCATCGAATTCGACTACTGCTGCGTGCATGCTGCGCTGGCGATGCGCGAGGACGGCTACGAGACCATCATGGTCAACTGCAATCCGGAAACCGTCTCGACCGACTATGACACTTCCGATCGTCTGTATTTCGAGCCGCTGACCCTGGAGGACGTACTCGAAGTGGTCGCAGTGGAGAAGCCGTTCGGCGTGATCGTCCAGTACGGCGGCCAGACCCCGCTGAAACTGGCGCGCGACCTTGAAGCCAACGGTGTGCCGATCATCGGCACCAGCCCGGACATGATCGATGCCGCCGAGGACCGCGAGCGTTTCCAGCAGATACTGCATGAACTGGGCCTGAAACAGCCGCCCAACCGCACGGCCCGGACACCGGAAGAAGCCATCCGCCTTGCTGTTGAAATCGGCTATCCGCTGGTAGTGCGGCCATCCTACGTGCTGGGCGGGCGCGCCATGGAAATCGTCCACCAGCAGGCCGACCTGGAGCGCTACATGCGCGAGGCGGTGAAGGTTTCCAACGATTCGCCGGTGCTGCTCGACCGCTTCCTCAACGATGCCACCGAAGTGGACGTCGATGCGATCTGCGATGGAACCGAGGTGCTGATCGGCGGATTGATGGAGCATATCGAGGAGGCCGGCGTGCATTCCGGCGATTCCGCCTGCTCGCTGCCGCCGTATAGCCTGTCGCCGGAAATCCAGGACGAAATGCGGCGCCAGACCGTGCTGATGGCCAAGGCGCTCAAGGTGGTCGGCCTGATGAACGTGCAGTTCGCCATCCAGGGCGAGACGGTGTACGTGCTCGAAGTCAATCCGCGCGCCTCGCGCACCGTGCCGTTCGTGTCCAAGGCTGCCGGCTTGCAGCTGGCGAAGATTGCGGCGCGCTGCATGGCCGGGCGCACCCTCAAGGAGCAGGGCGTCACCCGCGAAGTGGTGCCGCCTTACTATTCCGTCAAGGAAGCCGTGTTCCCGTTCATCAAGTTCCCGGGCGTGGATACCATCCTCGGCCCGGAGATGAAATCCACCGGCGAGGTGATGGGTGTCGGCGCGACTTTTGCCGAGGCCTTCGTCAAGTCGCAGCTCGCTACCGGGGTGAAGCTGCCCTCCAGCGGCCGCGCCTTCATCAGCGTGCGCGGCAGCGACAAGGACAAGGTGCTGGATATTGCCAGGATCCTGGCGGAGCAGGGCTTTAACCTGGTCGCCACGCGCGGCACGGCGGCGGCCCTTTCCGCAGCGGGCCTGGCGGTGACGCCGGTGAACAAGGTGCATGAAGGCCGCCCCCACATCGTGGACATGATCAAGAATGGCGACATCAACCTGATCGTCAATACCGTGGAGGACAAGCGTGGCGTGCATGATTCCTACGTCATGCGCAACGCCGCCTTGCAGAACAAGATCACCTACTACACCACGCTGGCAGGTGCCCGCGCCGCCTGTGCCGGCATTCAGCACATGCAGGAGCTGCAGGTGTACGACCTGCAGGGCCTGCACGCCAGACTGCCAAAGGCGTAATCAGGCCGCTTGGCTTCAAACAAGAAATGGCGATTAACCACGAATGACACGAATGTTCACGAATAAACACGAATGGCTTGAGATAAGCATCGTGTCGCTAAACAGGTGAATCAGACTAGCCTGCTAACCACTGATTTATTCGTGAGCATTCGTGCTTCATTCGTGTAAATTCGTGGTTAAGGGTTTTTCTAGGTTAAAACCGGTTATCCAAGAAATCCGAGGGAAAAATGAGCAAGGTTCCATTGACAATACACGGCGCCGAATTGCTGCGCGCCGAACTGCACAACCTGAAGACCGTCGAGCGTCCGAGCGTGATCGCTGCCATTGCCGAGGCCCGGTCGCACGGCGACTTGTCCGAGAACGCCGAGTACGATGCGGCCAAGGAACGGCAGAGCTTTGTCGAGGGGCGCATTGCCGAGGTCGAGTTCAAGCTGTCCAATGCCCAGATCATCGATCCCAGGCAGCTCGATGCTGAAGGCCGTTGCGTGTTCGGTGCCACCGTCGATCTGGAGGATCTGGAAAGCGGTGAAGCCGTGACCTATCAGATTGTTGGTGACGACGAGGCCGACATCAAGCAGGGCAAGATTTCCATCGGTTCACCGATTGCCCGCGCACTGATCGGCAAATTCGCCGGCGATGTCGCCGAGGTGCAGGCGCCGGGCGGAGTGCGCGAATATGAAGTGCTGGATGTGAAGTACATTTAACTTATAAAGAAGTAGTTTAGCCACGGATTAACACAGATATACACAGATTATCGATGAGTTACAGTTCTCATCCTAATCGCCTTTTTGGTGGGATGCGAATCCTCAATAACACATTGTTTCGCCTAGAGGCGCCTACTTTTAGTATCTGTGTTAATCCGTGTTCATCTGTGGATAAAAGAGGTTTTAAGGTTTAATGAATCGCTTCGCCGACAAGCTTTCCTACTTCGCCATCACCCTGTGGGTGGGTGGCCTGTGGGCCATCGGCTACCTGGCTGCACCGGTGCTGTTTGCCTCGCTGGGCGACAAAATGCTGGCCGGCATGCTGGCGGGCAAGATGTTTACCTGGATCGCCTATGTCGGCATGGGATGCGGTGTTTACCTGTTGATTCACCGCTTGACGGTGTTTGGTGGCAGTGCACTGAAGCAGGGGTTTTTCTGGGCTGTGATGGTGATGTTGCTGCTTACCGCAGCCATTCACTTCGGCATCCAGCCGATACTGGCGGGCCTGAAAGAGCAGGCATTGCCTAAGGAAGTGATGGAAAGCATGTTCCGCGATCGCTTCGCCCGCTGGCACGGGATATCCAGCATCGGTTACCTGATCGAAAGCCTGCTCGGTCTGGTCCTGGTTCTGGCGCCGCGTCGGAGTTAATCCTTCGGCAGTACCAGCTTGGGTTTTTCGGCCGGCTTGTAAACGATCAGAATCTTGCCGATGTGCTGTACCGAGGCGGCGTTCAAGGTTTCACAGATTTCAGTCAGCTGGCTGTCGCGCGTCGCCTTGTCGCGGCTGTGCGATTTGACCTTGATCAGCTCATGGCTGGCGATGCTGCGCTCGAGTTCCTTCATGACCGCCTCGGTGAGGCCGGCGTCGCCGATCGTCACCACGGGATTCAGGTTGTGAGCCTGGGCGCGAAGAAAGCGCCTTTGCTCCGGAGTGAGTGATAGCATCATATTTAGCATCCTAGGAAAGGTTCGCAGTTTACCCGATGAAGCGCACTAAAACCAGCAAGGCCTGGATGATGGAGCACGTTACCGACCCCTACGTCCAACTGGCGAGGCACGAAGGTTACCGTTCGCGCGCCTCGTATAAACTGCTGGAAATTATCGAGCGCGACCACCTGCTCAAGCCCGGCATGAGGGTGGTTGACCTGGGCGCAACGCCTGGGGGTTGGTCGCAGGTGGTGGCGCAGAAGCTGGCGGGCCAGGGAAAAGTGATCGCACTCGACCTTCTGGAAATGGTGCCCCTGGCTGGCGTGACCTTCATCCAGGGTGATTTCCGCGAAGATGCCGTGCTGGCCGAGCTGGTCAAAGCGCTGGATGGCCGTCCGGTGGACCTTGTTATTTCCGATATGGCCCCCAATCTGAGTGGTGTCGGACTCGTTGACCAGGCACGGGCGATGCACCTTGCCGAGTTGGCGCTGGAGTTTGCCTTGCAGCATTTGAAACCGGGCGGCAGTTTCCTGGTCAAAGTATTCCAGGGCGATGGCTTCGATGAGTACATCCGGACAATGCGCGGACATTTCAGGCAGGTGGCGACGCGCAAGCCGAAAGCCTCGCGCGGTCGAACCAATGAAACCTTTCTGCTCGCAAAAGATCTGACACGAGCCGAATAAAGGGTTTAGAATTTACTTGTATGTATATAGTGGGCTTGAGGAGCGGTTTTGAATAATCTGATGAAAAATATTGCAGTCTGGCTGGTGATCGCGCTGGTGCTGATGATGGTGTTCAATCAATTCGGCCAGCGCCAGGCAGTCCAGGCGCCGCTGGAATATTCCCAGTTTCTGGAAGAAGTGAAGCAGGGCCAGATCGCCAAGGTGTCGATCGAAGGCCACGTGCTGAAGGGCGTGAGGGCTGACGGCAAGCGCTTCACCACCTATGCGCCGTCCGACCCCTGGATGGTGAGCGACCTGCTCAAGAACGGCGTGGTGGTGGAAGCCAAGCCGGAAGAAGAACCCTCCTTCCTGATGAACCTGTTCATTTCCTGGTTCCCGATGCTGCTCCTGATCGGCGTGTGGGTTTTCTTCATGCGCCAGATGCAGGGCGGCGGCAAGGGCGGCGCGTTCTCCTTCGGCAAGAGCAAGGCGCGCATGCTGGACGAGACCACCAACACCGTGACCTTCGCCGATGTGGCCGGCTGCGACGAGGCCAAGGAGGAGGTGTCCGAACTGGTCGAGTTCCTGCGCGACCCGAGCAAGTTCCAGAAGCTGGGCGGCCGTATTCCGCGCGGCGTGCTGATGGTGGGCAATCCCGGTACCGGCAAGACCCTGCTGGCCCGCGCGATTGCCGGCGAGGCCAAGGTGCCGTTCTTCAGCATTTCCGGCTCAGATTTCGTCGAAATGTTCGTCGGCGTCGGCGCGGCGCGGGTGCGCGACATGTTCGAGCAGGCCAAGAAAAATGCCCCCTGCATCATCTTCATCGACGAGATCGACGCAGTCGGCCGCCAGCGTGGCGCCGGCCTGGGCGGCGGCAACGACGAGCGCGAACAGACCCTGAACCAGCTGCTGGTGGAAATGGACGGCTTCGAAGGCACCGCCGGCGTGATCGTGGTCGCTGCCACCAACCGTCCCGACGTACTCGACCCGGCGCTGCTGCGCCCCGGTCGCTTCGACCGTCAGGTGGTAGTGCCCCTGCCGGATATTCGCGGCCGCGAGCAGATTCTCATGGTGCACATGCGCAAGGTGCCGATGGCGCCGGACGTGAAAGCGGATATTCTGGCACGTGGTACGCCTGGCATGTCGGGTGCCGATCTGGCTAACCTGGTGAACGAGGCGGCGCTGTTCGCCGCACGCGGCAACAAGCGCCTGGTCGACATGGAAGACTTCGAACGCGCCAAGGACAAGATCATCATGGGCGCGGAGCGCCGCTCCATCGTCATGCCCGAGCACGAGCGCATGAACACGGCCTACCACGAGGCCGGGCACACGGTGGTGGCGAGGCTGCTGCCGAAAACCGACCCGGTGCACAAGGTCACCATCATCCCGCGCGGCCGCGCCTTGGGTGTGACCATGCAGCTGCCGACGGAAGACCGCTACAGTATGGACCGCGAAACCATTTTACAAAATATCGCGGTGCTGTTTGGCGGTCGCATTGCCGAGGAAGTGTTTATGGGGCAGATGACCACCGGCGCCAGCAACGACTTTGAGCGCGCCACCGAAATGGCACGGCGCATGGTGACGCAGTGGGGGATGAGCGATGCCTTGGGGCCGATGGTCTATGGCGAGAATGATGGCGAGGTGTTTCTTGGCCGCTCCGTCACCACCCACAAGAACGTATCCGAGGCCACCATGCAGAAGGTGGACGCCGAAATTCGCCGCATTGTAGACGCACAGTACAGTATTGCCCGAAAACTCATCGAGGAAAACCGCGACAAGATCGAGTTGATGGCGAAGACGCTGCTGGAATGGGAAACCATCGATGCCGACCAGATCAACGACATCATGGAAGGCGGGGCGCCACGCCCGCCCAAGCCGAGCCAGAGCAAGCCGAATCCGCCTTCGGATAGTGCACCGACTGCACCGGCAACGCCTACTCCCCATCCGGCTCAGGAAACCTGATTGTCAGGGACTAGGGATCAGGGGCTAGGGACTACACGGGGAAGGCCGTGCCGGGGTTGACATCTTTGCCGCGTCCACTAGCATTTTCTAGCCCCTAGCCCCTAGCCCCTAGCCCCTAGCAATGCTCCACTGCGGCCGCTTCACCCTCCCTCTCGATCGCCCGTTGATCATGGGCATCGTCAACGTCACTCCCGACTCGTTCTCCGATGGCGGTCGCCATGCGTCCGCCGCTGCCGGGATAACACACGCCTTTCGGCTGCTGGAAGAAGGAGCGGACATCCTCGATATCGGCGGCGAATCGTCGCGCCCCGGCGCGCAGCCCGTCGGGATCGACGAGGAACTGCGGCGGGTGCTGCCGATCATCGAGGCATTGCAGGGCAGCAACGTGCCGTTGTCGGTGGATACCTGCAAAACCGAGGTGATGCGCGCCGCCATCGATGCCGGTGCAGACATGATCAACGACATCAATGCGCTGCAAGGCGAGGGTGCGCTGGAAGCGGTGGCTGGTTCGAATGTGGCCGCCTGCCTGATGCACAGGCAGGGCACGCCGCAAACCATGCAGTTTGCTCCCCGCTATGGGGATGTCGTGGCGGATGTCATGGCTTTTCTGGCAGCGAGGATGGCCGCCGCACAGGCCGCCGGCATCGGCCGCGAGCGGCTGGTGGTCGACCCCGGCTTTGGCTTCGGCAAGTCGCTGGAACATAATCTCACCCTGCTGCGCCAGCTCGACCGTTTCCAGACACTGGGGGTGCCGCTGCTGGCAGGCCTGTCGCGCAAGTCCATGCTCGGCCAGATCACCGGTCTGGATGTGGATGCGCGGCTGATTCCCAGCGTCGCTGCGGCAGTGATTGCGGCCATGAAGGGTGCTAGAATTATCCGCGTGCACGACGTAAAGGCCAGCAAGGAAGCCTTGCAGATCGTGAATGCTATCGAACAATAAAAAACCTTAACCACGAATGACACGAATGTTCACGAATGTTCACGAATAATTAGTTAGCGTGGCTAGACTGATTTGCCGGTTGGGGGCACGCTGATTGTTTTTGAACTATTCGTGTTTATTCGTGAACATTCGTGTCATTCGTGGTTAATCGCCGTTATTGCCATCAAGGAAAACCATGACTAGAAAATATTTCGGCACCGACGGGGTGCGCGGCAAGGTCGGCGAAGCGCCGATCACCCCGGATTTTGTGATGCGTCTGGGCTATGCTGCCGGCAAGGTGCTGACTGCTTCGGAGAAGGGCTTGCCCAAGGGGGAG
>JAIOJM010000197.1 GCA_019911785.1 Sulfuricella sp.
ATTCCGGCATGGAAGTGTTGGGGTTCACGTTGTTCACCCCAACCTACGTAGCTGACCACTAACAAGGATAAATATGAAGCATCTCTGGCTCACCGCCAAGCTCGACATCGTGGAATCCCTGCGCGCGCGCTGGTTCATGATTTACTCCCTGGTGTTCGGCGGCATCGTCGCGCTGCTGTTCGCCTTCGGCCTGACCGAGTCGCGCGTGCTCGGCTTCATCGGGCTTTCCCGATTGCTGGTCACCTACATCCAGCTTTCCATGGCGATCCTGCCGATTTTCGTGCTGATCACTACCGTGAGATCGGTCGCCGGTGACCGCGAAGCGGGCGTGTTCGAATACCTGCTGTCCCTGCCGGTTTCGCTTTCCGCCTGGTTCTGGGGCAAGATCGTCGGGCGCTACCTGGTGGTGTTCCTGCCGGTGTTCGCAGCGATGGCGGCCGCTGCCGGCTGGGCCATGATCAAGGAAGTCGAGGTGCCGTGGGAGATGTTCCTTTATTACACCGGGTTACTGGCCGCCATTTCCTGGTGCTTTCTCGGCATCGGCATGCTGATTTCCACGCTGGCGCGCTCGATCGACGTTGCCCAGGGTGCGGCTTTCCTGGTGTGGCTGACCATGCTGTTGTTCCTGGATTTGATTCTCCTCGGCATCATGATCCAGGGGCACGTCTCGCCCGAAGTGGTCGTCGCCGCGGCCCTGGCCAACCCGCTGCAGGTGTTCCGCACCGCCGCGCTGATGCTGTTCGACCCGCAGCTGGTGGTGATCGGCCCGGCGGCCTACGTCATTTTTGATTACTTCGGTGGCCCGCTGTTCAAGATTTATGCCCTGATCTACCCGGTGGTGCTGGGCACGCTGGCGGCTACCGGCGGCTTCCTGCTGTTCCGCCGCGGCGATCTGCCGTAAGAGTTTTTTAAAAAGCGAACCGCAAAGACGCGAAGACGCGAAGAAAAACAGAACCCTTGCGTATCCTTTGCGTCTTCGCGCCTTTGCGGTTAGGATTTTTCTCCATGCCTGATCTTTCCCATACTTTCGGTTACCAGGACGTTGACCAGGACGAGCGGCGCCGCCGCATCCGCCGGGTGTTTGCCAGCGTCGCTCGGCGCTACGACCTGATGAACGACGCCATGAGTTTCGGCATCCACCGCCTGTGGAAGCGTTCCCTGGCCCGCGCCGCCCAGCCTTTGCCGGGGCAGGTCATTGTCGACCTGGCGGGCGGCACCGGGGATGTGGCCAGACTGATGGCCGACGGCAACCGCCAGGTGATGGTGTGCGATCCGAGCCTGGCGATGATGGGCGTAGGCCGCGAGCGCGGCATCCCCCACGTTTCCTGGCTCGCCGGCAGCGGCGAGGGCATTCCGCTAGCCTCCTCATCGGTGGACACCATTACCATCGCTTTCGGCATCCGTAACGTCACCAGCCTGGAACACGCGCTAAAAGAAGCGTTGCGCGTGCTCAAGCCGGGCGGCCGTTTCCTCTGTCTGGAGTTCTCCCGCCCCTGGGCACCGATCAGACCCTTCTACGACCTGTTTTCGTTCGCCGTGATTCCACGCCTCGGTGCATGGATCGCGCGCGAACCGGAAGCCTATACCTATCTGGTCGAGTCCATCCGCCGCTTCCCCGACCAAGAGGCGTTCAAGCGCACCATGGAGCAGGCCGGATTCGCCGACGTGCGCTACCGCAACCTGAGCTTCGGCATTGCCTGCCTGCATAGCGCGACGAAAGCCGAATAAACCACCTTGAACCTGCTCGCTTCCTGGGTCAATCGCGTCGCAGCCACCCACCCCGATGCGATAGCGCTGATCCTGCCCGACGAAACCCTGAGCTACCGTAATCTGCTCGATCGCGCGCATACCCAGGCACAACAGCTTGAGCGCACGCGGGGAACCGTGCTGGCATTGCAAGCCGAGACGATGGCCGAAGCGGCGCTGTCCGCCCATGCCGCTTCCCGGCTTGGCCGGGCCTTTTTTCCTCTTAATCCCGCACTTTCTCCACAGCGGCGCGAGGTGTTGCTGCAAGCTGCTGGCGGGCCGGCAGCGGATGACATCGAATTGTTCATCGCGACCAGCGGCACCCAGGGCGAGCCGAAAGCCGTGATGCTGAGCGGCGCGAATCTGCAGGCCGGGGTGCTGGCCTCGCGCAGCCGCCTGCCGCTGCAAGCGGGGGAAGCGTGGCTGGCCTGTCTGCCGCTCTACCATATCGGCGGCATGGCGATCCTCTACCGTTGCGCCGAGGCCGGCGCGGCGGTGGTGCTGCATGAGGGCTTCGACCCGCAGCGGGTCTGGGATGATCTGGAGAAATACCGCATCACCCATATTTCGCTGGTGCCGGCGATGCTGGCCCGGCTGCTGGATGCAGGTCGCGGCTCGCCGCCTGCGCTCAGGGTTGCGCTGATCGGCGGCGGGCCGCTGTCCGCCGCGCTGGCGGAACGTGCCCGCGACGCAGGCTGGCCGATCTGCGCCAGCTACGGCATGTCCGAGACCGGCTCCCAGGTGGCGACCCTGTGTGGCATGCCGCAAGGCTGGGCACCCGGTCAGGTCGGTTCGCCCTTGCCGGGGTTCGGAGTGGAAGTGGTGGGCGAAGACGGGCGGCCCACTTCCGGCATCGGCCGCATCCGCATTCGCGGGGCTGCGGTCATGGCAGGCTATGCCAGTCCGCAGTACCAACCTGGATTAGGGCTGGAGCAGGGCTGGTTTACCAGCGGCGATCTGGGCTGTATCGACGCGCAGGGCAACCTGACCGTGCTGGGCCGCCATGACGACATGCTGGTGAGCGGCGGAACCAACGTTCATCCCCAGCAAGTGGAGGAGGTGCTGAAGCGCTGTCCGGGCGTCGCGGATGCCGCGCTGACCTCGGTGGCGGATGATGTCTGGGGCGATCTTCTGGTGGCGGTCGTAGTCGCTGAAGCGGACGACGAAGCACTGGAAAACTGGTGCCGCAACGAGTTGACCGGCGCCATGCGGCCGCGACGCTTTGTCCGCCTCCCCGCGCTGCCCCGCAATGCGCTCGGCAAGCTGGACCGGCAGGCGCTGCGCGACTTGGTCAGGCAAAAGTTGGGGTAGAATCAAGTTGAAAAAAGCTTTTAACCACGAATTTACACGAATAAAACACGAATGTTCACGAATAATCGGCCAGTTAGCATGGCCAGTCTGATTTACCTGTTTTGTGACACGATGATTGTCTTTAACTATTCGTGTTTATTCGTGCACATTCGTGTTATTCGTGGTTGATCGCCGTTTTTAAGGATCAAAAAATAATGGCACAACCGGCACACCGCACTCCTTCCTTGCTGCAAGCCCTGGAAACGCGCCTCGGCAGCTTGCTGCGCCAGCATGGCGGGGGCGGCGGATTGCTGAGCCTGACGCTGGGGACGCCGGAACTGAACTTCGACCGATTGCCCGATGGCTTGCACGATTGCAGCTACTGGGCCCGGCCTGCGGACGGTCGCTTCCTGCTCGGCTTGGGCGTGGCGGCCAGCGTCGAGGCGAAAGGCGAGGGGCGCTTCCGCGCCCTGGATGCGGCCTTTGCTGAATACCGCCGCCTTTGGCAGGCGGTGGATGCGGATGGGCTCGGTTTCCAGCCGGCCGCTCTGGCCGGCTTTGCCTTCGGCCAGGAAGGGGCGGGAGACGTGCCGAATTCTCGGCTGACGATTCCGACCCTGCTGGTGCAGCGGCGTGATGAAATCTGCGCCATGACCTTCACCTGCGACCGGGGCGGATCACCGGATACGGTGCTGGCCGGCTGGCTGGCGCTGGCCGGCGAGGTGGTGGCGGCCCTGGATCGAGACGTTCCCTCTCCGGCTACTTCTTTTCTGAAGCGGATTTCCAGCCAGCCCGACGACGCTGTCTGGCTCGCGCGGGTGGCACGCGCAGTGATGGACATCCGTGCCGGCGAACTCGACAAGGTGGTGCTGGCGCGCAGCATCCGCGTCCGTTCAACGCAGCCGTTTGTTCCCGCCGCGCTGATGGCGGCGCTGGCGACGCGCTATCCCGGCTGCATTCATTTCACTCATTTCTTCCCGGGTGGCGGCGTGTTGCTCGGGGCCACGCCGGAGTCGCTGGTATCTCTTGCCGCCGGGCAGGTGGTGAGCGATGCACTGGCGGGCACCGACTGGCACTCCGGGCGGCTGGACGACGAAAAAAGCCTGCACGAGCATCGCCTGGTGGTGAACGCGATTGTCCGCGCCCTGGAGCCGGTATGCGGATTCCTGCAAATTCCGGCCCGCCCGAAGGTGTTCGAACTGCAGGAGCTGCGTCACCTGCGCAGCGTGATCCGGGGCACTGCCGACCCGGGCGTGAGCTTGCTGAATCTGGTCGAGCGACTTCATCCGACCCCGGCGATAGGCGGCGCTCCCGCCCGGCGCGCGCTGGACTGGCTGGCGCGTCACGGTGAGGCGCGGAGCGGCTGGTACAGCGGCGCTACCGGCTGGATAGGCTACGACGGGGACGGCGAGTTCGCGGTGGCGCTGCGCTGCGCCTGGCTGGACGGAGATGAGGCCGAGCTGTATGCCGGTGCGGGCATCGTCGCCGGTTCCGATCCTCGCACCGAGCTGGAAGAAACCGAGGCCAAACTCAATGCCATGCTGCGTGTGCTGCATGTGCTGGAAGCGCAGGCATGAGCGACATCGCCGCTGCCAACCTGCGCTGGGCGATGGCGCTGGTGGATGGCCTGGCTGCGGCGGGAGTGGGGCATGCCGTGATTTCTCCCGGCTCGCGCTCGACACCGCTGGCGCTGGCTTGCCTGCGTCATCCGCGCCTGCGCCCGTGGATCCAGGTGGATGAGCGCAGTGCGGGGTTTTTTGCGCTCGGCCTGTCCAAGGCTGACCGCCGGCCCGTCGCGCTGGTCTGCACTTCCGGCTCGGCGCCGGCCAACTGGTTTCCCGCGGTGATCGAAGCCAATCACGGCTTGATTTCCTTGATTCTGCTGACCGCCGACCGACCGCCGGAGCTGCGCGATTGCGGCGCCAACCAGGCCATCGACCAGGTCAGGCTGTTCGGCGGCCAGGTGCGCGCCAGCCATGAGTTGCCGCCGGCGGAAATGACAGCGGCAGCGCTGAAAAATCTGGGCTGGCTGGCCGTCCGCGCGGTGGACCAAAGCCGCTGGCCGCTGCCCGGCCCGGTGCATATCAATGTGCCGCTGCGCGAGCCGCTGGTGCCCTCGGGCGCCTTGCCGGAATATGCAGTGGCCGCCAAGCCGAAGACGGTAAGCTACCCGGCCATGCTGCCGCCAGCGGATGAAATCGCCCGCTGGGCAACCGAGCTGTCCGGCAGGCCGGGGCTGATCGTGTGCGGTGATGGCGAGTATAGCGACGGCTTCCCCGCTGCGCTGGCGCAACTCGCCGAGCAACTGGCCTGCCCGGTGCTGGCCGATCCGCTGTCTAATCTGCGCTTCGGTGCGCACGACCGCTCGCGGTTTTTTAGCCGTTACGATGCCTTCCTGCGGCGCCCCGGCTTTACCGAAGCCCATAGTCCGGAATGGGTGCTGCGCTTCGGTGCCATGCCGGTGTCCAGGCAGTTGCAGAACTATCTGGCGGCCTACACCGAGGCAACGCATTTCCTGGTGGAATCGCACGGACGCTGGCCCGATCCGCTGCAACTAACCACCCGCCTGCTGCGCGCCGACGCCGATGCGATATGCGCCGCCCTGATCGCGGCGCGGCCGCTTCCGGCACCGGCTGCATGGCTGGAGGATTTTGCCGCGGAGGAGCGTCGTGCAGCCGGGTTGGCGCAAGTCGCTGCGAAACCGATCGAGGCCGAGGTGGTGGAATCCCTGCTGCATCAACTTGCGGGAGGCTGTCTGTTCAGCGGCAATTCCATGGCGATCCGCGATCTCGACAACTTTGCCGCGGGTGGCGAGGCGCCGCTGCGCATCGTCGGCAACCGCGGCGCCAGCGGCATCGACGGCAATGTCTCAACCGCGCTGGGCTTGTGCGCCGCGCTGGGCAGGCCGGTGACGGCGCTGTTGGGGGACCTGGCTTTCTATCACGACATGAATGGCCTGTTGGCTGCGCGTGGATTGAATATCACTTTTGTCGTGTTGAACAACGGCGGTGGGGGAATTTTCAGTTATTTGCCCCAATCGGAGCTGGAGGATTTCGAGCGCGCCTGGCTGACCCCGACCGAACTGGATTTCTCCCATGCCGCCCGGATGTACGGTCTTGAATACCGGAAGGTGGAGTGCGGCGAGGATTTCGATGCCGCGCTCGCGGCGGCACTGGAGCACGACGGGCCGGACCTGATCGAGGTGACGGTTGACCGGGAGGTCAGCGTCGCCCGCCACAGGGCCTACTGGGCGGCAGTGTCCGGCGGCTGTTTATCTGGCTGAACGCAGCCCGAAACGGAACACGTCCTTCGAGCACACGTCGATGCAGCGCCCGCAGTTGGTGCAGTTGGGCGAGAGGATCGTTGGGCCGATATTCTGTTTCGCCCCCTTCAGCGCTGGCCTGATTACCTGCGGTTCGGGACAGACCGCGAAGCAGTCCATGCAGTCGTTGCATGCTTCGCGCTTGGCTGCGCTGACCCGCAGCGGGCTCCATTTGCCGAGCAGGCTGTAGAACGCGCCGACCGGGCAGACGTGGCCGCACCAGGCGTTGGCGCTGACGAACAGGTCGAGCAGGAACACCGCCAGCACGATCGTCCAGGTCATGCCGATGCCGAAAATCAGGCCGCGGTGGAGCATCGATACCGGGTTGATCAGTTCCCAGGCGATGGTAGCGGTGACGGCCGCCAGCGCCAGCGTCATTGCCAGCACCCAGTAGCGCAGTTTGCGCGAGATGTGCGCGCCGCCCTTGATGCCGAGGCGGCCGCGCAGCCAGGCCGCCGCATCGGTGATCATGTTGACCGGGCAGACCCAGGAACAATAGGCGCGTCCCCCGACCAGGAAGTAGAACGCCAGCACGATGGCGACGCCGATCAGCGCCATTTTTTCCGGAATGTGGCCGGCCAGCAGCGATTGCAGCAGCACGTAGGGGTCGGCCAGCGGCAGGGTGTTGAGCGTCAGGCTGTAGGCGAGGTTACCCTTGACGATCCACAGGCTGGCCAGCGGCCCGACCAGGAACAGGGCTAGGATGGCAAACTGCGAGATGCGCCGCAGGATCAGCCACTTGTGGCTGGCGAACCAGCCCTTTTCGGCGATGGCGTCGGCGCCGATCTTCTTGCCGGCGCTCATAGTTTATCTCCTTGCAGCGCCTTGGGGATTCCGGGTTGCGCGCCCGGTGCCGCAGGTTCGCCGCCGTCCGGGATCAGGCCGCGACCCTGCTCATACTTGAAGCCTTCCGGCAGGTTGTACTGGTGCTCGGTATCGGGTGCCACCAGACTCTCGCCGGCCTTCTCCTTCTCTTCCCAGCCCAGGCGGTAGTGGCCGCCGAGCTTGCCCTGGGCCAGCTTGACCGGTAAGACCTTGATCGCGGCTTCTTCCAGCACGCAGGACTTTTCGCACTTGCCGCAGCCGGTGCAGTGCTCGGAATGCACCGTCGGCAGGAACATGGCGTGTTTGCCGGTACGCAGGTTAGGGAGCATTTCCAGGGTGATGGCCTTGTCGATTACCGGGCACACCCGGTAGCAGACGTCGCAGCGCAGGCCGAGGAAGTTGAGGCAGGTTTCGTGGTCGATCAGCACAGCCAGGCCCATTTTCGACTTGTTGATGTCGGTGAGCTGATGGTCGAGCGCGCCGGTGGGGCAAGCCTTGATGCAGGGGATGTCCTCGCACATTTCGCAGGGCAGATTGCGCGCCACGAAATAAGGCGTGCCGGAGGCGACATTGTGCTCGGGCTTGGCCAGTTCCAGGATATGGTAGGGGCAGTCGCGCACGCACAGGCCGCAACGGATGCAGGCACCCTGGAAATCGGCTTCGGGCAAAGCGCCGGGCGGACGAATGGCGAGTGGCGGCAGTGCCTTCGCCTGCTTGGTATAGAGTGCCAGCCCGGTTCCCATCAGGCCGACGGTGCAGGCGGTTTTCGCCATGTCGATCAGGAACTGGCGCCGCGAAGCCTGCCTGGCGCCGGGTGTTTTGCCGTTGGTGTCGTTCATTTGCTTGAAACGCTACGCAGCTTCTTCGGTGTCCGGCTCGAAATGATGATAGACCATCGCTGTCGAGAGTATGCCGGGAATCCGGCTGATTTCTTCGAAAATATCTGCGGTTTCCCGGTCGCCGGGTTTTTCGATGGTGACGACCATCTTGCCTTCGGCGCTGGCGGCATGGACTTCCACGCCGGGGATTTTTTCCAGCTGGGTGCGAACCTTGTCGATTTTGTCCGGACTGGCATGAACCACGATGCCTGAAATGTTCATTGTTGACCTTTGCGATAATGACAAAATTAAATTTTAGCTGTTAGTAATCAGCTTGCGCCCAAGGTTTTTTTATCGCCTTGACGCAAATCAAAAAGCAGTAAATTCTCGAAAAAGAGCCGGATGCGTCCGCTCTGCTCTCTCTATAGTGAAAGCGCCGGGCTGGTCAAGGCGGCGCAGCAGAGGGTTCCGCTTAAAATTAGAAACTCTTGATATAGGTCAAGGTTGCCATATTTCAAGTAGGGGATTATTTGGCCATCGTGTTAAGCGCACGTGTACTGAATATTTTAGGTGTTTTCCAGAAGTGTGATATTTACTCGTCTGAAGGGGGTTTTGAGATGAAAATGTTTACCGTTTCCGCTCTGGCGTTAGCCATGGCCGGGGTTTTCAACGTGACATACGCTGCCGATGAGCCAAGCTTGTCGGCGGAAGCCAAGGCCGCAAGCGCGAAGCTTTATTTCGAGCGTTGTGCCGGCTGTCACGGCATTTTGCGCAAGGGTGCCACAGGCAAGAATCTGGAGCCTGTCAATTCCAAGAAGCTGGGTCAGAACCGTCTGGAGAAGATCATCTCCTACGGTACGGAAGGCGGCATGGTGAACTTCGACGATATCCTCACCAAGCAGGAAATCACTGACATTTCCACTTATGTCCAGATGACGCCGGATACGCCGCCGGAGTGGGGCATGAAGGAAATGATGAACAGCTGGAAGCTGGTCATCAAGCCGGAAGACCGTCCCAAGAAGCCGATGAGCAAGGTCAACCTGAAGAACGTGTTCTCGGTGACGTTGCGTGATACCGGCGAAGTGGCGCTGATCGATGGCGACACCAAGCAGATCTGGGGTATCGTCAAGACCGGTTATGCCGTGCACATTTCCCGCGTGTCCAAGTCCGGTCGCTATGTCTACGTGATCGGCCGCGACGGCAAGCTCGACCTGATCGACATGTGGTTCGAGAAACCCACCGTCGTGGCAACCCTGAAGGTCGGTATCGAAGCCCGCTCGGTGGAAACCTCCAAGTTCAAGGGCTACGAGGACAAGTATGCGATCGCCGGTGCCTACTGGCCGCCACAGTACGTGATTACCGAGGGTGATACGCTGAAGCCGCTGAAGATCATGTCTACCCGCGGCATGACCGTGGACGGCGAGTATCACCCGGAGCCACGCGTGGCTTCCATCGTAGCGACCGAGGGCAAGCCTGAATGGGTGGTCAACATCAAGGAAACCGGCATGATCAGGCTGGTGGACTACTCGGACATCAAGAACCTGAAGGAAACCACGATCGAATCCGCCAAGTTCCTGCATGACGGCGGCTGGGACTCGACCAAGCGCTACTTCCTGGTGGCGGCCAACACCTCCAACAAGGTTGCGGTGGTGGATACCAAGACCGGCAAGCTGGCTGCGCTGGTGGATACCAAAGCGCGTCCTCACCCTGGCCGTGGTGCAAACTTCGTGCATCCCAAGTTCGGTCCGGTATGGGCGACTTCCCACCTGGGCGCTGACGTGATCTCGCTGATCGGCACCGATCCGGCGAAGCATCCCAAGCAGGCCTGGAAAGTGGTTCAGGAGTTGAAGAACCACGGCGGCGGCTCGCTGTTCGTGAAGACCCATCCGAAGTCCAGTCACCTTTGGGCAGATGCACCGCTGAATCCAGAGAAAGACCTGGCCGAGTCGGTGACGGTGTATGACATCAAGAACCTGGATAAGCCGCCGGTTGTCATCAACATTGCAAAGATGGCTGATCTGCCCGAATCCAAGGCGGTCAAGCGCGTCGTGCAGGCCGAGTACAATGCGGCTGGCGATGAAGTCTGGTACTCGATCTGGGCGGGCAAGACCGAACCGTCAGCGATCGTGGTGATAGATGACAAGACGCTCAAGATGAAGGCCGTGATCAAGGATCCGAAGCTGATCACGCCGACCGGCAAGTTCAACATCTTGAACACCCAGCACGACATCTATTAGTTGTCAGGTTGAACCCGGGGGCCGGCTCCCCGGGTTTTTGACGCTAAACTAGGGTATTGTTAAAAATATTGGAACGGTGGCAGATCATGATGAAAAATTACACTGGATACGCATGGTTGGCAGTTGGCGCCCTATTCGGCTTTTCTGTTGCAACAGGCGCAAGCGCCGATGTGAGCAAGCTGACCGAGAGTTGTGTCGGCTGTCATGGCAAGGGTGGCTCCAGCACGGAGGCGGCTATTCCGAATATCGGCGGCTATTCCGCAGAATATATGACGGGAGCCTTGAAGCTCTACAAGACCAAGGAACGACCCTGCCCGGAAGTCAAGATTCCTGGCGGTGCCAAGAAGGGCGGCAAATCAGATATGTGTCAGGCGGTAAAGGACTTGAGCGACGCCGACATCAAGCAAATTGCCGAATCTTTTGCCGAGCAGAAATTTGTTCGCACCCCGCAGAAGTTTGATCCGGCATTGGCGAAGAAGGGTAAAGGGCTACACGATAAGCTTTGCGAAAAATGCCACTCCGAAGGCGGCAGTGAGGCAAGCGACGATTCCGGCATTCTGGCGGGCCAGAAGATGGCTTATCTGGATGAGCAGATCAAGTTCTTCACTGAAGGTAAGCGACCTATGGCCAAAAAGATGAAGCCGAAGCTGGAAGAACTGGACAAGGCCGGTATTGAAGCCGTTATTCATTATTACGGCAGCTTCAAGTAATACGCATGACGCTGGCTTGATCGATGGCGCCTGGGAGGCGCAAGCTTCCCAGGTATATTCGGAAGAAAAATTGAGCAATTGAGAATTTGAAAATGGCGCCGTATGGCGTGTTCGGCAATACGGCATTTCAACTGGTTGAATGCGGCTGTAGCACCAAATTAAAGGGTTCGGCATGTCGGATGCACAAAATTCTGGTAAAGGCTGGTGGGCGGCGCTGCGTAGCCCTAGCGCCCGTTATTCGTTGTTGACGTTGCTGGGCGGGGGCTTCATTGCGGGTATCGTTTTCTGGGGGGGCTTCAATACCGCGATGGAAGCGACTAACACGCTCGAGTTTTGTCTTTCCTGCCACGAGATGAAGAATACCGTTTATCAGGAATACAAAACAACCATTCATGCCTCGAATCGCACCGGCGTGCGCGCCGTCTGTTCCGATTGCCACGTTCCCAAGGACTGGATTCACAAGATGCAGCGCAAGATTCAGGCGAGCGGGGAAGTATGGGGCAAGCTGACGGGCACCATCGATACCAAGGAAAAATTCGAGGCCAAACGGCTGGAATTGGCGAAGCATGAATGGGCCAGAATGAAGAACTCGGATTCGCGCGAATGTCGCAACTGCCATAGCTACGCGGGGATGAATATGGAGGTGCAAGACAAGATGGCCAAGAAGAAACATGTTCAGGCCGCAGAGCCAGGCTCCAGCAAGACTTGTATAGACTGCCATAAGGGCATTGCTCATAAGCTGCCCGAAGGCGCACCCGAATAAAGACTGGGGCGGGTCTGATTCAAAAGCGCCAAGACGGTGTAAATGTTTGAAGGGAATATGCCCGGACGACGCGCCTGAATAGATGATGCCCGGGGAGCTTTTGCTCCCCGATGCATTCTTGAGGGGCAGAATTTAAGTAATCTTGTTCAATGGTTGTGAAATCAATTGTGATAAAGGGAATGCGATGATCAAGCCTCTGATTGCTGTTTCTGCATTAAGCCTGGCCATGGCGGGTGCCATTGGGCCTGTATTCGCCGCCGATGTGGGCCAGGCGCCCGCCAAGAAAATTGTCGTGTTTTACCCGGGTAGTTCGGGTATGGAATGGATACTGACGGGCACCGAACATGGGGGCGCAAAGGCTATCAAAAAAGGCGAGCCGTGCACGGGCTGCCATGTCGATGAGAAATCCGGGATGAACGAGTCAGCCGAAATTGGAGCAAAAATTCTTTCCGGGGCAAAATCCAAGAACGCGGCACTCGAGCCCGACCCGATCAAGGGCAAGCCGGGCAGCATTCCGGTGAGCGTGCAGGCATCTCATGATGCTGATAACCTGTATCTACGCTTCACCTGGAAGAATACCGGCTTTCTTAGCGGCAACAAGATGGATCCTGACAACCCCCTCAAGCTGGCGGTCATGCTGGAAGAGATCGGCAAGGTCGAGCTTGATTCCACGGGGGGGTGCTGGGCGACTTGTCATAACGACGTGCGCACCATGCCCGGTGTCAAGGATGACAAGAAAACCAAATATGTTAAAGACGGCAATTTGGCTACGGGCAAGTTTTTCGATCTCTTTCAGTTCAGGAGCGGCAGTGGACAGAAGATGGTCGATGGACATATCGCAGACAAGCGCGTGATGGAAGGTGGCATGGCGCTGCAGGAAGCCAAGGGTGAGCTGAGTGGCGATACCTGGACGGTTAATTTTACGCGCAAGCTCAAAGGCGGTGATGGTGACGTGACGCTGCAGCCCGGCAAGGAATACAATTTCGGCTTTGCCATTCATGATGACCATACTGTAGGCCGTTACCACTATGTCTCATTCGGCTACACGCTCGGCCTGGATAATGCGGGCGCCAGTATCAACGCAGTAAAACAATAATTCAAGCACGGGCGGGGCTGGCTCCGCCCTTATTCACGCTGTAGTATTCAAGAAAAGGGGATGCGGCCCGCGTCGTTGCGGGTATTTCCGTTTTTGCGAAGAGGAGTGAGTGGCGATGAATTCCATAGCGATCCGAAGGTTCAGGAATGCGGCTGCCGCCGCACTGGTTCTGACGGTTGGCCTGGCTCATGCGGGCGAGGTGGTCGAGGTCAGCATCGAGAAAATGAAGTTCGAGCCGCAGCAGATCAAAATCAAGCCGGGCACCACGGTCAAGTGGGTCAATAATGAGAAACGTAACAACCATTCCGTCTGGTTCCAGAAAGAGGGCTTCCCGGAATCCGAACGGTTTTTCCCCGGAGAGTCCTGGCAGCGCACTTTTGATAAACCGGGTGTTTTCCCTTACATTTGCGGACCTCATCCTGAAATGACCGGAGTAGTGGAAGTTGCCGAATAGTTTTTCCCGGATTTGCCGGATCAGCGCGTTATTGCTCTCGGCGGTTTTCCCCGGCTTGGTCTTTGCCGATTTGCCTTCTCCCGCGCGCCAGGCGGAGTTACTCAATCTGGTGCGCCAGGATTGCGGCTCCTGCCACGGGCTGCGGCTTGAGGGCGGACTCGGTCTGCCGCTTACCCCGCAAGCGCTCAAGGAAAAGTCCCCCGAGGCACTCAGGCAAACTATCCTGCACGGGCGCGGCGGCACCCCGATGCCACCGTGGAACCCCTTCCTGACCGAGGCCGAGGCCGGCTGGATTGTAGAAACCCTGCTGAAAGGACTACCCTGAAATGCGCAAGTTGACCGCGATTCCCTTTATTCTCCTGCTGATGTTTTTGCAAGGCTGTGCTTCCACCCCCCCGCGCGGCACTGGCGACCTTGGCGTAGTGATCGAGCGCGCTGTGGGCAGCATCCAGGTGGTGGAAACCACCGGCCGCACGCGGCTTGGGCAAATCACCGGTCTGGGCGACCTGTCCCATGCCTCGGTCAATTATTCCCGCGACGAGCGCTATGCGTATATTTTTGGCCGCGATGGCGGCCTGACCAAGGTCGATTTGCTCGAAATGCGCATCGTCAAGCGCGTGATGCAGTCTGGCAACAGCATAGGCGGCGCGATTTCGCAGGATGGCAAGCTGGTTGCGGTGGCTAACTACACCCCCGGTGGCGTGAAGGTGTTCGATGCCGTTACGCTCGAACTGGTAGCCGATATTCCCGCGCTGGATGACAACGGCAAGCCGTCCAAGGTGATCGGGCTGGTGGATGCGCCCGGCAACCGCTTCGTGTTCAGCCTGTTCGAAGCCGGTGAAATCTGGCTGGCCGATCTGCGCGTGCCGGCCCAGCCCGCATTGACCAAATTCAAAAATGTCGGCAAGGAACCTTATGACGCGATGATCACTGCCGACGGGCGCTATTATCTGGCCGGATTGTTCGGCGAGGACGGGTTGGCGTTGCTGGATTTATGGGATCTGAAGGCGGGTGTGAAGCGGGTGCTGAACGGTTACGGCAAGGGCGAGCAGAAGCTGCCGGTATACAAGATGCCGCACCTGGAAGGCTGGGCGGCTACCGGCAACGAGTTGCTGGTGCCGGCGGTGGGACGTCACGAGGTGCTGGTCGTCGACCAGGGTAACTGGAAAGAAGTCGGGCGCATCCCCGTCCATGGTCAGCCGGTATTCGTCGTGGCGCGGCCCGACAATCGCCAGGTATGGGTCAATTTCGCCTTTCCGCATAACGACGTGGTGCAGGTGATCGATGTGCCAAGCCGCGCCATCGTGAAAACCCTGAAACCGGGCAAGGCGGTGCTGCACCTGGAGTTCACCCCGAGGGGCGAGCAGGTCTGGATTTCGGTGCGCGACGAAGACCGGGTGGAGATTTACGATACCGAAACCTTCGGGAAAATCGGTGAATTGCCGGCCGACAAGCCCAGCGGTATTTTCTTTACGCCGCGCGCCCACCGGATCGGCCTGTAACTAGAGGGAGCAAACTTGATCTAAAGCAAGGTCCGCACTCCGCAAGTGGGGCACACTGGTTGCAACTGGGGGCCAACCATGACGGAACTTGAACTGCATCTTCTCAATGATTACCAGCGCGATTTTCCGCTGGTGCCGGCACCGTTCGGCGTGATGGCCGGACGTTTGGGCGTGAGTGAAGCCGATGTGCTGGAAACGCTGATTCAGCTTCAGGCGTGCGGTGCGGTGAGCCGGGTGGGGGCGGTGTTCAGGCCGCACAGCATCGGTTCTAGCGCGCTTGCCGCGCTCGCCGTTCCTGCGGCGGAGCTCGACGAAGTGGCGCAGCTGGTGAATGGCTACGCCGAAGTGAATCACAACTATGAACGCGAGCACCGCTATAACCTGTGGTTCGTCGTCACCGCCGCCGATGAGGCCCGGGTGCGCGAGGTGCTGGGCGAGATCGAGCATCGTACCGGCTGCCCGCTCCTGCATTTGCCGATGCTCGAAGATTATCACATCGATCTCGGCTTCGACCTGGTCCAGCCGCATCAGGGGCAACGCAGCGCTACCGCAAGGCGTGCCCCCTCCCCGTCGGATACCCTGCACCGGGCGGCGGTGCCGCAGCCATGCGAAACCGCGCTGATTGGCGCGGTTCAGCAGGGACTGCCGCTGGTGCCGCGTCCCTACGCGGAGATCGGGGCGGCCATCGGCCTCACCGAGAGCGAAGTGATCGCCGGGCTCGCGCATTTGTCGGAACAGGGCATCATCAAGCGCATGGGGGTGGTGGTGCGCCACCATGAGCTCGGCTACCGCGCCAACGCGATGGTGGTGTGGGATATTCCCGACGACCGGGTCAGCGCGCTGGGGCACTGTGTCGGCAAGTTCGATTTTGTCACCCTGTGTTACCGGCGGCCGCGGCGTTTGCCGGCCTGGCGCTACAATCTGTTTACCATGATCCACGGCCAGGACCGCGACGAAGTGCTGAGTCTCGTGGCCCAACTGAAGGAGCGGTGCGGCCTGCAGGACATTGCCCACGAAGTGCTGTTCAGCCGTCGCCGCTTCAAGCAATGCGGTGCCCGCTACGTGGCAGATTCGGCCCCGGAGCAGGCCGCCCCGCGCAACGCGGCCAGCGGGAGCTGAATATTCCGATGGATGAACTGGACCGGGCAATCGTCAATTCCCTGCAGGGCGGCTTCCCCGTCTGCGACCGCCCCTTTGCCGAGGTCGCGGCGCGGCTCCAGACCACCGAGCAGGAGCTGATTTCCCGGGTTGACCTGCTTCTCAAGCAGGGGGTTCTCTCCCGCTTCGGTCCGATGTACCACGCCGAGCGCATGGGCGGGAGCCTGAGCCTGGCAGCGATGAAAATCCCGGAGTCCGATTTCGAGCGGGTGGCGGAAATCGTCAACGCGATGCCGGAGGTTGCACACAACTATGCGCGCGACCATGTGCTCAGCATGTGGTTCGTGCTCGCCACCGAAACGCCGCAGGATCATGCGGCGGCGCTCAGGAAGATCGAACGGGAAACCGGATACACGGTCTACGACATGCCGAAGATCAAGGAGTATTTTGTCGGGCTGAGGCTGGCGGTATGACAACCGAAGCCCCGCTCGACGAGATCGACCGCCGTATTGTCCTGGCCACCCAGTCCGGCCTGCCCCTGGAGCCGCAGCCTTATCACGCGGTTGCCCGGCAAGTGGGGGTTTCCCCGGAAGAAGTGATGACGCGCATGCGCCGCATGCTCGAAACCGGCATGATCCGCCGTATCGGTGCGGTGCCCAATCATTACGCCCTGGGCTACAAGGCTAACGGCATGACGGTATGGGACGTTCCCGATGAGAAGGTGGATGAACTTGGCGAACGGGTCGGGGCGCTGGATTTCGTCAGCCACTGCTACCAGCGCCCGCGTCATCTGCCGGATTGGCCCTACAATTTTTTTGCCATGGTGCACGGCCATGACAAAACCGAAGTGGAGGCGCAGGTGCGCCAAATCGCCGAGCTGCTGGGCGATGCCGATCGCGGCCACGATATTCTTTACAGTACGCGCATCCTGAAAAAAACCGGGTTGCGGATCAGGGGTTAACAATGTTTCGCATTTCCCAATTCATGCAGGAAATTGCCCAGCCCACGCCGCTCGGGCCGAAGCGCAATCCGCCCGGACCGGTGGTGATCTGGAACCTGATCCGGCGCTGCAACCTGACCTGCAAGCACTGCTACTCGATTTCGGCGGACAAGGATTTTCCTGGCGAGCTTTCCACCGCGGAAGTTTTTACCGTGATGGACGATCTCAAGCGCTTTCGCGTGCCGGTGCTGATCCTGTCCGGCGGCGAGCCGCTGCTGCGCCCGGATATTTTCGAGATTGCCCACCGCGCAAAAGAGATGGGCTTTTACGTCGGCCTGTCGAGCAACGGCACCCTGATCGACGAAGGCAACATCGACCGCATCGCGGCAGTGGGGTTCGACTACGTCGGGGTGAGCCTGGACGGCATCCGGGAGACCCACGACAAATTCCGCCGCATGGCGGGCGCGTTCGACAAATCCATGCACGGCATCCGCCTGTGCAAGGCGCGCGGCATCAAGGTCGGCATCCGTTTCACCCTGACCCAGGACAATGCCCACGACCTGCCGGGCCTGCTG
>JAIOJM010000198.1 GCA_019911785.1 Sulfuricella sp.
GCGGTTCTCCAAGCCCGCATACGCCGCCACGGCGGATCCGCTTTCATCGGCGTGTTCGACCACTATGGCCTCAACCTTCGCGTGGGCGAAGCCCTTCCCATCACCATGCAGGACGCCAAAGCGATCCTGTTCTGCCCCGGCGCCAAGCTGCTGAATCCCGAGCTCCTGGCGCTATGCCCCTGCGCCATTGGCGTGGCCGATATGGGAAACCGTTTCGTGATTTCCTTTCCGGACGCGCCCGTTGTCTCCCCAACGGAAACCCTGGCACTATGGGTTGAAAATTTGCGCGCCACGATATCACCACCCCCTGAGCCTGCTTAACGTAAACGTCGCGAAGCGTTAGAGCAATCTTTTTTGTTGCTTGTATCTATAGCCGGTTTTTCCCAAAATAATTATTGTTGATAACGATTCGCATTTGCGCTATATTCATCGTTCACCCACCAACTGTTGGAGGCTGCAAATGAACAAACTTAGCTTCGGCGCCCTGCTCGGCGTTACCATGTTCGCTTTCGCCGCACAGGCGCTGGCCGATGAAGTGGTGGTCTATTCCGCCCGCAACGAGCAGTTGATCAAGCCGATGTTCGACGCCTACACCAAGGAAACCGGCGTCAAGATCAAGTTCGTCACCGACAAGGAAGGTGCGCTGCTGCAGCGCCTCAAGGCCGAGGGCGAGAACACCCCGGCGGACATGCTGATCACGGTGGATGCGGGTAACCTGTGGGAAGCCGCCCGGGAAGGCTCGCTCAAGCCGGTGCAGTCGAAGGTGCTGACCAGCAACATCCCGGCCCACCTGCGCGACCCCGGCAACCAGTGGTTCGGCCTGTCGGTGCGCGCCCGCACGATTTTCTTCAACAACCAGAAGGTGAAACCCGCAGAGTTATCCACCTACGAGGATCTCGGCAGCCCGAAGTGGAAAGGCCGCTTGTGCCTACGCACCTCGAAGAAGGTCTACAACCAGTCGCTGGTGGCGATGATGATCGCCGAGCACGGCGAGGCCAAGACCGAACAGATCGTCAAATCCTGGGTCGCCAACCTCGCCACCGACCCCTTCCCCGACGACACCAAGATGCTGGAAGCCATCGCCGCCGGCCAGTGCGACGTAGGCATCGCCAACACCTATTACTTCGGCCGCCTGGTCGAGAAGAAGCCTGGCCTGCCGCTGGGCATTTTCTGGCCGAACCAGAAACAAAACGGCGTCCACGTCAACGTTTCCGGCGCGGGCATCACCCAGCACGCCAAGCACGAGAAAGAAGCGATCAAACTGCTGGAATGGCTCTCCTCCGAAAAGGCGCAGAACCTGTTCGCCGACGTCAACCTGGAATACCCGGCCAATCCGGCGGTAAAGTCCGATCCTGTGGTGGCTGCATGGGGCAGCTTCAGGCAGAACCCGGTCAACGTCGCCAAGGCTGGTGAATTGCAGGCGGCTGCGGTGAAGTTGATGGATAGAGCAGGATATAAATAGAAATAACTGAATGACCTCACCCGTCCCAACAGTTCGGGCAAAAGCGCCAAGCCAAGGCGCTTTTGCCTTTTTGTTCGCTGCGAAACTTGACCGCTGGCGCCTTGCCGCGTTCGCCATCGCCCTGCTGATCGTCGTTCCGCTGACGGTGGTGCTGGCCTCGTTCCTCTCGCCGGAGCGCGAGATCTGGCGGCATCTCGCCGAACACGTGCTGCCGGGACTGCTGGCCAACACCTTCAAGATGGTGTTCGGCGTCGCTGCCGGAGTCACCCTGCTCGGGGTGAGCCTCGCCTGGCTGACCGCGGCATGCGACTTTCCCGGCAGGAAATTCTTCTCCTGGGCGCTGCTGCTGCCGCTGGCCGTGCCCGCCTACGTCACCGCTTTCGTCTTCGTCGCCTGGCTGGATTTCACCGGTCCGGTACAGACCTTGCTGCGGACAGCCTTCGGCAGCAGCGCCTGGTTTCCCGGAATCCGCTCCGGCGGCGGCCTCGTGCTGGTGATGACGCTGGCGCTCTACCCCTACGTCTACCTGCTCGCCCGCAACGCCTTTCTCACCCAGGGACGCAGCGCCCTGGAAGCCGCCCAGTCATTGGGATGCAGCCGCGCCGAGGGTTTCTTCCGCGTCGCCCTGCCGATGGCCAGGCCGTGGATCATGGGCGGGCTGATGCTGGCCCTGATGGAAACCCTGGCGGATTTCGGCACGGTGGCGGTGTTCAACTACGACACCTTCACCACTGCGATCTACAAGACCTGGTTTGGCCTGTTTTCCCTGAGCGGAGCATCCCAGCTCGCTTCGGTGCTGGTGCTGCTGGTGTTCGCCCTGATCTTGCTGGAGCAGCTTTCCCGCTCGCGGCTGCGCTACGCCCAGGCGGGCAGGCACACGCAGAGCGA
The DNA here is from genome assembly GCA_019911785.1 of Sulfuricella sp. The sequence continues at coordinate 2,351 of JAIOJM010000198.1, forward strand.
ACGCATTCGCCTGGCGGGATGGCGCGGCGGGCTGGCCGCCGGTTTTGCCGCGACGGTGCTGCTGGTCGCATTCGTTCTGCCGGTTGCGCAGCTGGTGCTGTGGTCCGCCAGTGTCTTCACCCAGGATTTCGACGAACGCTACCTGGGCTTTCTCTGGCATTCCCTGTCTCTCGGCGCCATCGCGGCCGGCCTTACCGTGGCATGCGCGCTGGTCCTGGCCTATGCCCAGCGCCGCCACACCGACCCCTGGACGCGCATTGCCGTGCGCATCGCCACCCTCGGCTACGCCGTTCCCGGCCCGGTGCTGGCGGTGGGCATCATCATTCCGCTGGCCTGGCTGGACAACCAGCTGATACACCTGAGCAAGGCCTGGTTCGGCCACAATCCCGGCCTGCTGTTGCAGGGCACGCTGCTGGTGATGCTCCCCGCCTACCTTACCCGTTTCCTCGCAGTCGGCTACAATCCCGTGGAAAGCGCCATGCAGCGCATCACGCGCAACCTCGACGAGGCCGCCCGCACTTTCGGCGTCAGCGGCCTGCAAATGTTGCGCCGGGTCCATCTGCCGATGCTGCGCGGCGGCTTATTCTCGGCTGCGGCGCTGGTCTTCGTCGACGTGATGAAGGAAATGCCGATCACCCTGATGACCCGTCCCTTCGGCTGGGACACCCTGGCGGTGCGCATTTTCGAAATGACCTCGGAAGGGGAATGGGAGCGCGCCGCGCTGCCCGCCGTGGCGCTGGTGCTCGCGGGACTGCTGCCGATCGCGCTGCTGGTCAGGCATACTGAAACCAATAGTTAAAGAAACTGTCACTCGTCAGCGATCAGATAAATCCTTGAGGCTTTTTGCTTCTTACCGACAACGGAAAACCGAAAACTTGATTATGACCGCCCCGCAATGCCCCCTTCCCGTCCATGGCGCAACCCAGCTTGAACTGAAGGGCATTTCCTACGCCTACAACAGCCAGCCCGTGGTGCGCAACCTGTCGTTGCGCCTGAAGCAGGGCGACATCGGCTGCCTGCTCGGGCCTTCCGGCTGCGGCAAGACCACGGTATTGCGCGCCATCGCCGGTTTCGAGAACCTCGCGCAGGGGAGCATCGTGCTGGCAGGCGAAACAGTCAGCCGCGCAGGCTACACCCTGTCGCCGGAAAAACGCCGGGTCGGCATGGTATTCCAGGACCACGCGCTGTTTCCCCATCTCAGCGTGGCGCGCAACATCGCATTCGGGCTCAAGGACTGGGACAAGACCGAGCGTGAGGAAAGGGTGGAAATCCTGCTGAAAATGGTGGGATTGCCCGATACCGGCAGCAAATATCCCCACGAGCTCTCCGGCGGCCAGCAGCAGCGGGTGGCGCTGGCCAGGGCGCTGGCCCCCTGCCCGTCGCTGCTCCTGCTGGACGAACCGTTTTCCAGCCTGGACGTGGACCTGCGCGAGCGGATCGGCCAGGAAGTGCGCGAAATCCTCAAGACACAGGGCACCACCGCGCTGCTGGTGACTCACGACCAGCACGAAGCCTTCGCCATCGCCGACGAAATCGGGGTGATGAACGAGGGCGAAATTCAGCAATGGGACAGCGCCTACAACCTCTACCACCGCCCCGCCAACCGTTTCGTCGCCGACTTCGTCGGCGAGGGAGTACTGATGCCGGGTGCGGTGCTGAACGAGAGGCAAGTGGAAACCGAACTGGGCACAATCGCCGGCGAGATTCCGCTCGAATGCAGAGCCGGTTGCCAGGTAGACGTTCTGCTTCGCCCCGACGACATCCTCCACGATGATGCCAGCACATTGCAGGCGGAAGTTGCCAAAAAGGCTTTCCGCGGCGCGGATATCCTGTACACCCTGCTGCTCCCCAGCGGACGGACAGTGCTGTCGCTGGTGCCGAGCCACCACAACCACGCTATCGGTGAAAAAATCGGCATCCGGATGGCCGTGGATCATGTGGTAACGTTCAGACAAAATCAGGACTCAGAACTCAGGGCTCGGGGCTAAAAAAGCATGTTCGCCAAAAACACGCAATTCAGTCTGGGTGCCGGTTTTGCGCTGGTGCTATTGCTGATGTTCGCCCTTACGCTGGCAGGCCTGCAGCAGATGGCCGCCATCAACGTGCGGCTGGAACGCATTGTCGAAGAAAATAACGTCAAGACCGAGCTTGCCACCGTCATGCGTGATTCGTTGCGGGAACGGGCGATCAGCATGCACGCCATCGTTGTGTTGGAGGACGCGTTCGAGCGCGACCAGGAACTGATCCGCTTTTACGACCACGGCGGCAGCTACGCCAAAGCGCGCCAGGCACTCGACCAGATGGTTTCCACCGAGGAAGAAAAACTGATCCTGGCGGCGATCAGCAACCTCACCCTGACCACCCAACCGGTTGTCCTCAAGACCATCGAGTTCGCTATGGAGCACAATCCGGCCACGCTCGACCTGATGCAGAGCGAAACCATTCCGGCGCAGAAGCGGTTACTCGGCGAACTCGACGACCTGGTCAAGCTGCAGCGAGAGGCAACGAACATGGCCGCCGAGGAAGCCGCCCAGGCTTACCGCAAAACCCGAATGCTGATGCTCTTGCTGGGCGCGTCGGCTTTGCTTCTCGGCATCGGCATCGCCATTCTGGTGATTCGCCGTGCGGCGCAGCATACCCAGGAAATCGAGCACGCCGCCCACATCAAGTCCGAATTCGTCGCCAACGTCAGTCACGAGATCCGCACCCCAATGAACGGCATCCTCGGCATGGCCGCGCTGCTGCTCGACACCCGGCTCACTCCGGAGCAGCGGGATTACGCCGAGACGGTGCGCACCTCGGCGGAATCTCTGCTCGCCATCATCAATGACATCCTCGACTTTTCCAAGATCGAGGCCGGCAAACTGGATATGGAAACCGAGGACTTCGACCTGCGCGAGATCGTTGCGGAAGTGGCGGAACTCCTGGCGGGGCAGGCGCAAGGCAAAGGCCTCGAGTTGCTCTACGACATTCCGCCCGGTCACGATTTCCGCTTGCGCGGTGCAGCCGGGCGCCTGCGCCAGATTCTCACCAATCTGACCGCCAATGCAGTCAAATTCACCGACGTCGGAGAAGTGCTGCTGCGAGTAATCCCCGAGCGGGAAGAAACCGGCGCCATCACGCTGCGTTTCGAGGTGAGAGATACCGGCATCGGCATCAGCGAGGAAGGCCACCGGCGCCTGTTCCAGTCCTTCTCCCAGGGCGACGGATCGGCCACCCGCAGGCACGGCGGCACCGGGCTCGGCCTGGTCATCTCCAAACAACTCACTCTGATGATGGGCGGTGAAATCGGTGTCGACAGCAGCCCCGGACAGGGCAGCACCTTCTGGTTCCGGCTGCGCCTTGACAGACAGACTGAGCGCCCAGTTCCGGTCGAGCCTGGCATTGTCCTGCACGGGCTGCGCGTGCTCATCGCCAGCGGCAACGCCGATTGCCGCGCCATCCTGGAACATCAACTCGAATTCTGGCAAGTCCCCTGCGCCACAGCCGCTACCGGCGAAGAGGCCTTGATGCGGATGCATGCCGCGCAGGATGATGCCATGTTCAACCTGGTGATCCTCGATGCCACCCTGCCCGACTACAACATCATCACCCTGTCGCGCCTGATCAAGAACGACACCGGGCAGGCACCGCCGCGCCTGGTGCTGCTGGCCCCCGTCGCGCTGCGTGCCCACCAGGAAGAGCTGATCGCAGCCGGCATGGACGTCATGCTCACCAAACCAGTGCGCCTGAACAAGCTTGAAGCCGCCCTGGCCGGCATGGTGCAACCGGTACGCGGCCATCCTGCCGACTCGACGCTTCGTCCTGCCGGGAAAATTTCGCCTGCGGCGCGAGTCCTGATCGTGGAAGACAACCCAGTCAACCGCAAGGTGGTGCTCCATATGCTGCAAAAACTCGCGCTTCAGACCGAGATCGCCAGCAACGGACGCGAAGCCCTGGAAGCACTGGCGAAAAGCCGCTACGACCTGGTACTGATGGACTGCCAGATGCCGGAACTGGATGGCTTCGAAGCCACTGCCGCGATCCGTCGCCGCGAAAAAGCCGCGCACGCAAAAAGGATGCCGATTATCGCCATGACCGCCAACGCCATGCACGGCGACCGGGAAAAATGCCTGGCGGCAGGCATGGATGATTACCTGATGAAACCGCTTGAACCTGGAGATCTGGAGTCCGCACTCAAGATATGGCTGCCGCATACGATCTTTCATGGGCTTCAGCCCGTAGAAAGTCGGAGTCCCCTCGTGGGGCATACGATCTTTCACGGGCTTCAGCCCGCAGAAAGTCGGAGTCCCCTTGTGGGACAACTGGACGACAACGCGCCATACACGACGGAGGAAACGCCACCTATCGATCTTGAACACCTATACGGCACATTCAATCAGGATCGTAAAATCGTTGAGGAATTGCTGGCGCTTTATCTCGACACCACGCCGCCGCTGCTGGAGCGCCTCAAGACCACGATCGAACTGAAGGATGTCGCAGGCGCCAAAGCCGCCCACGAACTCAAGGGAGCATCAGCTTATATCGCCGCACGGAAAATGGCCGATCTGGCGCGTGAAGCTGAACAGGCAATCAGGAATGGGGCTTGGGAGCAAGCCGGAGAATCTATGGAACAGATGGAAACGGCGTTCATCCGCGTTCTGGCTTTTGCCCACCAGAGGTCCATTCCTCAATAGGTAATCGTCTTCCAGTCGTCATCCATGACCCGGGTGACGAAGGTCGCTGCGCCGGCAATGCCCGTGCATTCCGGTACCAGTTCCTCCTGGGTCACATCGCAAGGCTCCATCGCCCCGCCGCAGGCAAAGAACTTGACGCCGAGATCGGAAGCATCCTTCATGAAACCGTAGACGGATTTGGTCCGGTTGTCGCTGGGGTAAATATTCTCGGCCACGCCCTTGATCAGCAGGCGCACAGAACGACTGGCAAAATAGATCTCCACGCCCACGTCCATCGCGGCGGCCGCAGCGGCCTGGAAGAATGGCGTACCGCACACATGGGGATGATCCGGATCGACCGTCAGCAGCATGATTGCAAGTTTGTCAGCCATAGCTAAATACCGTACCTGATTTGACGCGATGCGTCAATTAAGTGCCCCCGGCAAAGCCGGGTGTTTATTGGGTGAGCGCCTCGAAGGCGCCCTAAAAATGGACAAGATTAGTCGCAAAAATGGAGCCCGTTGCACAAGAAATTTAAAGCGCCATTCTGCTCATGAGTGAGAGCGCCCTGCCAAGCGCACCATTAAACCTATAAAAGCAATTCAGCCACGGATTAACACAGATATACACAGATTATCAATGAGTTACCATTCTCATCATAATCACCTTTTGGGTGAGTCACAAATCTTCAACAAGACATTGTTTCGCCTAGCAGCCTGTCGGACTTACAGCCGACAAGCGCGCTACGGTGAAAACTTGGCGACCCCGATGCAAAAAATTGCCGAGTATTGCTGCAAACCACACCGACTTGCTTAATTTGTGAGCAATATACGACATGGGCATTGGTTTTATTTCGTTTTAACGCTAAGTCCGACAGGCTGCTAGAGGCGCCTACTTCTGGTATCTGTGTTAATCCGTGTTCATCTGTGGATAAAAGCGGTTTTTAGGTTAAAAAAAGGCCCACCGCCTGATGGCTGGTGGGCCTCGTCTTTCGTGAATCCTGTACCTGGTTGAGACTATTTTGTTAGTTTTCGACCTTTTCCAGCTTTTCTTTCTTGATGCTGATATCCGCCTTCTGCTTCAGGCTCGCCAAGTAGGCCGAAGAATATTCTTGTGCAAATGCCTGCCGTAACTGGTTGGCGTAGGATTTCCTTTTCGCCGGGTCGATTGCGTCGGGCTCGACAACCTTGCTGACCTTGATCAGGGTATACCCGCCCTTGGGGTTCTCGATTCCCGTATAGGCCGGCAGTTTGCCCGCATCCGCCCGGAAAATCTGGCTCAACGCATCCTTGCCCATACTGGAGGCATTTTCACGGCTGATCAGGATAGTCGCACCCCATTTCAAATCGGCAACTGCCCCCCCTTTCTGCAGGCTGGCTAACGCATCCTTGCCCTGCTTCACCGCCGTGGCATTACCCCGTTCACGCAGCAGCCGCTTGGCCAGTTCCGTATGCAGTTCCTCGAACGGTTTATAGCTGGCAGCCTTGTATTCTGCTATGCGCGCGGCCACCAGCGTATTTGGCGCAACCTCGACCGCTTCAGTGTTGCGTTTGAGCTTGAGCGCGTCCTCTGAAAACGCCGCCTGCAACAGCTTGGGATGCTTCAGCAGGGCCATGTCCGTCCCTTTTTTGCTGATCCACGGGCTAGACTGAATCTTTAATTTCAGCGCGTCAGCCACTGGATTGAGGCTGTCCGGCTGTTCGTAAACCGTGTTGCTGAAGGTTTCCGCCAGCTCGGCGAATTTCTTGACTGCCTTCTGTTTCTTCAGCTCCTGCGCGATTTCTCCCCTGACCTCATCAAGGCTGCGAGCGCCGCCCGGCCTGATTGCTGTCAATTTGATGATATGGAAACCGAAATCGGACTGAACCAGGCCGGAAATTTCTCCGCCCTTCATGCCAAACGCGGCATCCTCAAACGGCTTGACCATCGCACCGCGTGCGAAAAAACCCAAATCGCCTCCTTTGGCGGCGGAACCCGGGTCCTTGGAATGCTGCTTGGCGAGATCCTCGAACCTTGCCGGGTTCTGCTTGATTTCTTTCAGAATCTGCTCGGCCTGAGTGCGTTCGGCAATCAGGATATGACTCGCTCTGCGTTGCTCCGCTTCATGATATTGGGCGCTATGCTCGTCATAATATTTTTTCACTTCTTCATCGCTGACAACCATCTGCTGCTGCAACTCATCCGCCGACAAGACCACGTAATCAAGCCGAGCCTGCTCGGGAACGAGGAATTCCTCGCGGTGTTTGTCATAATAGGCCTTGACGTCTGCGGGATCCACTTTCAGCTGAATCATGTATTGCTCGGGCGTCAGCATCGCCAGGCTGATTTCACGCTGCTGCTCGGCCAGTCGTGCGACCATTTCCTCCGAGGCGCGCGGCACGGCAACGCCATGGGACAGCCCTTCGAACAACTGCTGAATCATCAGATTCTGGCGCAAACGCTGCTCGAAAATCGCAGGAGTCATGTCCTGGGCGCGTAACATGGATTCATACCGAGCCTGGGAAAACTTGCCGTCCTGCTGGAATTCCGGGATCTCGGCAATAATCGAGGCGAGCAGCGTATCGGGCAGATTAATCCCGACACGGTTAGCCTCCATAGCCAGCAAGTGCTGCTGAACCAGTCCATCCAGGACGGACTGGCGGACTTCAGGACGATCCAGCATGGCCGGGTCGTAGCGCTCACCCATCGCGCCACGCATCCGTTCCTGTTGTTCCTTTAAAGTCCTGCTGAATTCCTGCCTGGTGATGTTCTGGCCATTCACCTCGGCAACGATATCAACCTTGTCACCACCGCGAATGTAAGAGTCCACCCCCCATAATGCGAAGGGAATGGTAATCAGGCCCAGAATAATTTTGACGATTACACCCTGAGCGCGTTCTCGAATGATTTCCAGCATCACGAATACCTCGGCCCCGTAGCGGGGAGCACAAAAAAAAGGGCGAAACAGCGTTCGCCCATGTGTGGCGGAGTGGACGGGACTCGAACCCGCGACCCCCGGCGTGACAGGCCGGTATTCTAACCGACTGAACTACCACTCCATATACCTGAAAACTTCAAAACCTGATGGTGGGTGCTGACGGGGTCGAACCGCCGACATTCGCCTTGTAAGGGCGACGCTCTACCAACTGAGCTAAGCACCCGAAGTTCGCTAGTTTACAGCATCCTTCAGCGCTTTGCCAGAACGGAACTTCGGCACTTTAGCTGCCTTGATCTTGATGGTTGCGCCGGTGCGAGGATTGCGGCCATTACGAGCGGCGCGTTTGCCGACGTAGAACGTACCAAAACCAACCAGGGTAACCAATTCACCCTTTTTCAGCGCGACTTTAACGGCACCAATAGTAGCGTCCAGAGCACGGCCAGCAGCAGCCTTGGACATATCGGCAGATTTAGCGATTGCATCAATCAACTCGGATTTGTTCACGTGAGGTCCCCTTTCTATTCGGTTGAGAAACAGGTTTAGTCCTGCACACACTTTATAACAAGCCGCAAAACCATGTGTCAAGCGGTTTCAGCAAAATTAATCCGATTGGATGGCGTCAAATAAGGGGTTCCGGGCAGACAGCAAATTCCGGGCCACAAATATGACGGATACAATGAAAACAAAAAAGCCAACCCGGGCAGCGAGTTGCCGGATTGGCTTTGAGTGAAGCGCGATGCGGGTTAATGCTTGATGACGGCGTCCTCTGTTTTTTCTTCAACCGGCGGCATGGGGGTGGTCGTAACCACCTCTGGCAGCGCCTCCGGCTTGCGCTCGAGCGCATAAGCGAGCACTTCGTCGATCCACTTGACTGGGTGAATATCCAGCCGGTTTTTGATGTTATCCGGGATCTCAACCAAATCCTTGACGTTCTCATGAGGAATCAAGACAGTTTTAATCCCGCCACGGTGAGCCGCCAGCAGCTTCTCTTTCAACCCGCCGATCGGCAAAATCTCACCACGCAGCGTGATCTCGCCGGTCATCGCGACATCTGCCCGCACCGGAATTCCGGTCAGGATGGATACCATCGCGGTGGTGATGGCAATACCCGCGCTGGGCCCATCCTTGGGCGTGGCACCTTCCGGAAGGTGAATGTGGACATCGTTCTTCTGATAAAAATCCTCGGGGATGCCCAGCGCGCGTGAGCGGCTGCGCACTACGGAAAGTGCCGCCTGAATCGATTCCTGCATCACCTCGCCGAGCTTGCCCGTGGTGATCATCTTGCCCTTGCCGGGCAGCGCCACCGCCTCGATGGTCAGCAACTCGCCGCCCACTTCGGTCCAGGCAAGACCCGTCACCTGGCCAACCTGGTTGTTCAGCTCGGCCATGCCGTAGCTGTAACGGCGCACACCCAGGTACTTATCCAGGCTGCGCGCGGTCACCGCGATCTTGCCTTTGCTCTTCTTGAGCAGCAGCGCTTTCACCACCTTGCGGCAAATTTTGGCGATTTCCCGCTCCAGGCTACGCACCCCCGCCTCGCGGGTGTAATAGCGGACGATGTCGCGCACGGCGCTTTCGGCGATGCTGGCCTCGTCCTCTTTGAGCCCGTGCAGCTTCAACTGCTTCGGCAGCAGGTAGCGCATCGCGATGTTGATCTTCTCGTCCTCGGTGTAACCGGACAGGCGAATCACCTCCATCCGGTCAAGCAGCGGGCCGGGGATGTTCATGGAGTTGGAAGTGGCCACGAACATCACGTCGGACAGGTCATACTCCACCTCGACATAGTGGTCGACGAAGGTATGGTTCTGCTCCGGGTCGAGCACCTCCAGCAGCGCCGAGGAGGGGTCGCCACGGAAGTCCGCCCCCATCTTGTCCACTTCGTCCAGCAGGAACAGCGGGTTACGCACGCCGACCTTGGCCATGCTCTGCAACACCTTGCCCGGCATGGAGCCGATGTAGGTGCGGCGATGGCCACGAATCTCGGCTTCATCGCGCACCCCGCCCAGTGCCATGCGGATAAACTTGCGATTTGTTGCGCGGGCGATGGACTGACCCAGTGAGGTCTTGCCTACGCCGGGCGGACCGACCAGGCACAGAATCGGCGCCTTGAATTTATCCACGCGCTGCTGCACTGCCAGATATTCGACAATACGTTCCTTGACCTTCTCCAGGCCGTAGTGATCCTTTTCCAGCACCGCTTCGGCCGCTTTCAGATCCTTGCTGATCTTGGTTTTCTTCTTCCACGGCAACCCGGTCAGGATGTCGATGAAGTTGCGCACCACCGTCGCTTCCGCCGACATCGGCGACATCAGGCGCAGTTTCTTCAATTCGGATTCAGCCTTGGCAAGTGCCTCCTTGGGCATGGAAGCCGCCTTGATTTTCTTTTCCATCTCGTCCAGATCCGAGCCTTCCTCCAGCTCGCCCAGCTCTTTCTGGATCGCCTTGACCTGTTCGTTCAGGTAATACTCGCGCTGACTCTTCTCCATCTGGCGTTTGACACGGCCGCGGATGCGCTTTTCCACCTGGAGGATATCGATTTCCGCATCCAGAATGCCGAGCATGTGCTCCAGGCGTTTTTGCACGTTCACCATTTCCAGGATTTCCTGCTTCTGCTCGATCTTGAGCGGCAGGTGAGCGGCGATGGTGTCAGCCAGGCGACCCGCCTCATCAATGCTGGCCAGCGACGTGAGTATCTCCGGCGGAATCTTCTTGTTGAGCTTGACGTACTGGTCGAACTGGGCGAAAAGGCCGCGACGCAACGCCTCGATCTCGTTTTCTTCGCCATCTTCCTGCGCGATCAGGTCGGCTTCCGCGACGAAGTGGGTCTTGGCATCGGAAAATTTGGTCACCTGAGCGCGCTGACTGCCTTCCACCAGCACCTTGACGGTGCCATCGGGCAGTTTCAGCATCTGCAGGATGCTGGCCATGCAGCCGACCTCATACAGGTCCTCCGGCACGGGCTCGTCCTTGGCTGCGGACTTCTGCGCCACCAGCATGATGTGCTTTCCGGACTCCATGGCGGTTTCCAGCGCCTTGATGGACTTGGGACGACCTACGAACAGAGGGATCACCATGTGCGGGAACACCACCACGTCGCGCAGCGGCAGCAGCGGCAGTGTCACGGATTGGTCTAACGAGTCATTGTGTACAGTCATGGGCTCCACCTGAAATTTAACTTACAGTTACGAAGGTAGGGACGACTTGTGGCAATTCAAGTGCATCTGGAAAAATTTGAACGCCACCCACAGTAGAACCAAACAAGCCGCCGCTGGAGAAGCGGCGGCAAAACATCAGGCAGTGCCGGCCACCTTCGGCTGATCGGCGTAAATCAGGATCGGTTGGCTCTCCCCCCTGACCACCCCGTCGTCGATCACTGCCTTGGCGACGTTACTCATGGAGGGCAGGTCGTACATGATATCCAGCAGGGTATGCTCTAGAATCGAACGCAAGCCACGGGCACCGGTCTTTCTCGCCAGCGCTTTCTTGGCAATGGCGAGCAGCGAATTTTCCCTGAACTCCAATTCGACCCCTTCCATAGCGAAGAGTTTCTGATACTGCTTGATCAGGGCATTCTTGGGCTCGGTCAGGATGCGCACCAGGGCATGCTCGTCGAGATCCTCGAGGGTCGCGACAACGGGCAGGCGACCGACGAATTCAGGGATCAGGCCGAACTTGATCAGATCTTCCGGCTGGACATCACGCAGCACGGCGCCGATTTCCTTGCGGTCGTCCTTGCTCTTCACTTCGGCGCCAAAACCTATCCCACCCTTTTCGGAGCGCATGCGTATCACCTTATCCAGGCCGCTGAACGCACCACCGCAGATGAACAGGATATTGGTGGTATCAATCTGAACGAATTCCTGATTGGGGTGTTTGCGCCCGCCCTGCGGCGGCACCGAGGCAGTGGTGCCCTCGATCAGCTTGAGCAGTGCCTGCTGCACGCCTTCACCGGACACATCGCGGGTAATCGACGGATTGTCGGATTTGCGCGAGATCTTGTCGATTTCATCAATGTAGACAATGCCACGCTGCGCCTTCTCCACATCGTAATCGCATTTCTGCAACAGTTTCTGGATGATGTTTTCGACGTCCTCACCGACATAACCGGCTTCGGTCAGGGTGGTGGCATCAGCCATAACGAAAGGCACGTTGAGCATGCGCGCCAGAGTCTGGGCCAGCAGGGTCTTGCCGGAGCCGGTGGGGCCTATCAGCAGGATATTGCTCTTGGCCAGCTCGACCTCGTCGGTCTTCGAACTGTTCTTGAGCCGCTTGTAGTGATTGTAGACTGCGACAGAGAGGATTTTCTTCGCCTTCGGCTGATCGATCACGTATTCGTCGAGCATCTGGCAGATTTCCTGTGGCACTGGCAAGTCGGAAGCTCCGCCCTTTGCCGACTGATCGCCCTGCGCCTCCTCGCGAATAATGTCGTTACACAGCTCGACGCACTCATCGCAGACAAACACGGACGGGCCGGCAATCAATTTACGCACTTCATGTTGGCTTTTGCCGCAGAACGAGCAGTAAAGCAGTTTTTCGCCGCCGGTTTTATCTGTCATTTTCAGTTTTCCTCGAATATTTTGGGCATCAACCAGCAATATCGGTTCGATTCGCCAGTACTTTATCCACCAGCCCATATTTTACCGCCTCATCGCCGCTCATGAAATTATCGCGGTCGCTGTCCTTTTCAATGGTTTCAACGGACTGGCCGGTGTGGTGAGCCAGCATCGTATTCAGACGCTGTCTCAAGTACAGGATTTCCCTGGCATGGATTTCAATATCGGAGGCCTGCCCCTGGAAGCCGCCCGAGGGTTGATGAATCATCACACGGGAATTCGGCAGGCAGAAACGTTTGCCCTTGGCGCCGGCTGCAAGCAAAAACGAACCCATGCTGGCGGCCTGGCCCAGGCAGAGGGTGCTGACGTCCGGCTTGATAAACTGCATGGTGTCGTAAATCGACATGCCGGCACTGACCGAACCACCCGGCGAGTTGATGTAGAAGAAAATATCCTTGTCCGGATTGTCCGACTCCAAGAACAGCATCTGCGCCACGATCAGGTTGGCCGTCGCATCGTTGACCGGCCCAACCAGGAAAATCACCCGCTCCTTGAGCAGGCGAGAATAAATGTCGAACGCGCGTTCGCCACGCCCACTCTGCTCGATCACCATCGGGACCAAACCCAGGTTTTGCGGCTCCCAGTTCTGACTCTGAATCATTAATTATTCCCCATCAGTTCATCAAAGGCGGAAGTGACTTCCACCACTTTGGCGCGTTCCAGCACCCATTTGACCACATTGTCTTCTATCACCAGCGATTCGACTGTGGCCAGGCGATTCGGTTCACCATAATACCAAGCCAGCACCTGCTCAGGCTGCTCATAGCTCTGCGCCAGCTCATTCACCAGCTCACGCACCTGCTCAGGCTTGGCCTGCAACTGGTGTGCATTAACCAGTTCCGCCATGATCAAACCGAGGCTGACGCGGCGGCGCGCCTGGTCCTCGAACAAATTGGCCGGCAGCGAAATATCGCCGCTGGCGGTCAAGCCGCGAGCACGCAGATCTTCGCCGGCCTGCTGGCGGAGATGGTCAATTTCCATCTCGATCAGCGACCTGGGCTGCTCGAACGGTGTCACGTCGAGCAGAGCCTGCATCACACGCTCCTTGACCCGGCCGTCGATGCGCTTTTTCACTTCGCGCTCCAGGTTGGCCTTGATTTCGCTGCGCATGGTTTCCAGGTTGCCGTCCGACACGCCCAGCGACTTGGCGAAATCCGCATCGACTTCCGGCAGTTTCGGCTCCGCCACCTGATTCAGCGTCACCGCGAAAGTCACGGTTTTTCCGGCCAGTTCCTTGGCATGATAATCTTCGGGAAAGGTTAATTCAAACGATTTGCTCTCGCCTGCCGCCATGCCCAGGATAGCCCCTTCAAATTCCTTCAGCGTCTGGCCTTCGCCCAGCACCAGCTTATAGCCCTGGGCCTGGCCACCCTGGAATTCCTCTCCATTCAGAGTGCCGCGGTAGTCAATTTCGACCTGATCGCCGGCAGCAGCTTGGCGCTCGGCCGGCGCATAGGTCACGCGCTGCTTGCGCAGGATTTCAATAGTTTTATCAACCTCGGCATCGCCCACCACCACCTTCGGACGATCGATCGTTACCCCGCTGATATCGCCCACCACCACATTGGGGTAAACCTCGAAAGTCGCTGCGAATTGCAGATCTTTGGACTCGCCCTCGGCCGGCCTGGCCTCGATCCGGGGATAACCCGCCACCCTCAGGTTCTGCGCCCTGACCGCTTCGGAAAAATTTTTCTGAACCGCCTCGCCCAAAACTTCCTGGCGTACCTGGCCGCTGTACTGCTGCTCCACAATCTTCATCGGCACCTTGCCGGGGCGGAAACCATCCATCTTGACCGTGCGCGCCAGCCGTTTCAGCCTGTTTCCCACTTCCGCTTCCATGCTGGCGAGCGAGACCGCCAGGTTAAGCGTACGTTGCAGCGAGCTGGAGTTTTCCGTAGTCGTTTCCATTACCTATCTATCCCTCTAAATTAATGACTGTTGCATGTCTGGTGCGAAAGGGGGGACTCGAACCCCCACGCCGTGAAGCGCTGGAACCTAAATCCAGTGCGTCTACCAATTCCGCCACTTTCGCAAAAACCTCTATAGTGTAATATATTCAACGACCGGCTGTCAGCTTTCTAAGGAGCCTCCGGCTTCCTTTTCCGCGAGCCATCCTACCTGAAAACCTTATGCCTCAACACTATGAAAATTTTCCGGTGGCATCCGTCTTGCTTCCAAAACGGCTGCGCCGCCCGGTTGGCGTCATTTACGCCTTCGCCCGTGCGGCTGACGATTTCGCCGATGAGGGCGATCTCGCCGATGAGGCGCGACTGGCTCTGCTCGGCGGCTTTCGTGCCGAACTGGACAAGATCGGAGCCGGCCTGCCGCCAGCAACTCCGCTGTTCCACGAGATGAAAGGGATCATCGACCGCCATCGCCTGCCGTTGCAACCTTTTTACGACCTGCTCGACGCCTTTTCCCAAGATGTCATTAAAAAACGCTATGCCCATTTCGCCGAGGTGATGGATTACTGCCAGCGCTCCGCCAATCCGGTCGGCCTGTTGTTGCTCCACCTATACGGCGCAGCGACGGAACGCAACATCAGCTACTCGAACGCGATTTGCTCCAGTTTGCAGTTGATCAACTTCCTCCAGGATATCGCCATCGACTACCACGACAAAAACAGGATTTACCTGCCGCAGGATGAACTGGCAAAATACCGCATCACTGAAGCGCAAATCGCGCGCGGCAACACCCTCGGCCTGTGGAAGCCCTTCATGCAGTTCCAGATCGAGCGCACGCGCAAACTGCTGCAGGCGGGTGCGCCGCTCGGCAGCGTACTGCGCGGCAGGATCGGCCTGGAAATGCGCATGATCATCATGGGCGGCGAAACCATCCTGCGTAAGCTGCACAAATCCGGCGGCGACATCTTCAATGACCGTCCGCTGATCAAGCCCGGCGACTGGATATTCATGCTTTACCGGGCTCTGCGAAAAAAATGAAAGAAAACGCCTTGACGCCTGACCAATACTGCCAGGAACGGGCCGCAAAAAGCGGCTCCAGCTTTTATTACAGCTTCCTTTTCCTGCCGCCGCTCAGGCGCCGGGCGATCACCGCCCTGTATGCCTTCTGCCGCGAAGTGGACGATGTCGCCGACGAATGCCACGACGTGGCCATCGCCCGCGCCAAGCTCGCCTGGTGGCGCAACGAAGTCTCCAACATCTTCGCCGGCCGCCCCGAGCACCCCGTGGGGCAGGCCCTGGCACCGCTGGTTCGCGAGTTCGGCCTGCCCGCCGCAGAGTTCGATGAGATCATCGCCGGCATGGAAATGGACCTGACCCGGAACCGCTATGCCGATTTCGACCAGCTCCAGCTTTACTGCCACCGCGTGGCGGGCGTGGTGGGACTGCTTTCCGCGCGCATTTTCGGCTACCGGGATGCGCGCACCGAAGCCTACGCCCACGACCTCGGGCTGGCTTTCCAGCTCACCAACATCATCCGCGATGTCGGCGAGGATGCCCGACGCAACCGCATCTACCTGCCGCTGGACGAACTGGCCCGCTTCGGCGTCAGCGAAGCCGACATTCTGCATGGCCGGGAAACCGAAAATTTCGTCCGGCTGATGGCGTTCCAGGCCGAGCGGGCAAACCGTTACTACGCCCAGGCGTTCGCCGAGTTGCCCGCAGCGGATCGCAAGAACCAGCGCACCGGCCTGATCATGGCAGCGATTTACCATGCCGTGCTGGACGAGGTCAGGCAAGACGGCTACCACGTCCTGAATCAGCGCATCTCGCTGACGCCGCTGCGCAAACTGTGGATTGCGTGCAGGACCTGGCTCAAGGAATGAGCCCGGATTATCCATTAGAGCCCAAACACCGCTGTGGGAGCGGCGCCCTCGCCGCGATTTGCGACTGCATTCGCGCCGGGGGCGGCGCTCCTACATACATGCGCATTCCATTGGACACCCCCGGATGAGAGTCGCGGTCATCGGTGCCGGCTACGCCGGCCTGGCAGCGGCGGTGGAGCTGGCCGCGCAGGGAATATCCGCCACCGTCTTCGAGGCTGCCAGGGAATTGGGCGGGCGTGCACGGCGGGTGGATTACCGCAGCATGGCGCTGGACAACGGCCAGCACATTCTCCTCGGCGCCTACCGCGAAACTCTGCGCCTGATGCGCATGACCGGCGCCGATCCTGCCGAGTTGCTGCTGCGACTGCCCCTGCAACTGGTCATTCCCGGCCGCTTCCGCCTGCAGGCAGCGCCGCTGCCGGCACCGCTACACTTGGCATTCGGCCTGCTTGCGGCGCGCGGCCTGACCTGGGGCGAACGCCTCTCCGCCGTGCGCTTCATGAGCGAAATGCAGCGCCGGAATTTCCGCCTCGGCGACGACATCGGCGCCGGCAAGATGCTTGCGATGCATGGCCAGACCGGCAATCTGCGCCGCTATTTATGGGAGCCACTCTGCATCGCCGCGCTGAATACCCCGCTCGATGTCGCCTCGGCCCAGATCTTCCTCAATGTCCTGCGCGACAGCCTGGCCGGCAGCCGGGCAGACAGCGACATGCTGCTGCCGCTGACAAATCTGACGCATCTGTTCCCGGAACACGCGGCCGCATTCATCGAGAGCCGCGGCGGCGAAATCATCCATTCCCAAACTGTGCTGGCAGTCAAAGCCGAGGCTGCCGGCTTCTCCCTCGAAATGCGAGCAGGGTCGGAGAAGTTCGACCAGGTCATTTGCGCGGTGCCGCCACAGCGCCTGGCCGCTTTGACCTCCGACCTGCCTGAACTGGCGGAAGCAAGAACGCAGGTTGGCCGCTTCGGTTACCAGCCGATCTACAGCGTGTTCCTGCAATATCCCGCCGCAACCCGCCTGCCCCGGCCGATGATCGGCCTGTATGGCGGCTTCACGCAATGGGTGTTCGACCGCGGCCGGCTAAACCACGAAACCGGTCTGCTGTGCGCCGTAATCAGCGCGGAAGGGTTGCACCAGGCACTTGATCACGATGAACTGGCACAGCGGGTAGATGACGAACTGCGTGCGGCCCTTCCCGACCTGCCGCAACCTCTGTGGCACAAGGTGATTGCGGAAAAACGCGCCAGCTTTGCCTGTAGCCCGGGCCTTGAGCGCCCCGGCCAAGCCACGCCGCTGCCGAATTTCTACCTCGCCGGCGACTACACCGCCGGCGATTACCCCGCCACTCTCGAAAGCGCGGTACGAAGTGGGATAAAAGCCGCCAATTTGATTCTAAGTGGCTGTATGTAAGCTCCGTAACCATCTACGATCTCCAAAAACTTTTGAGCGCCTGAGACCCCGCGTTGGCGCGGGGCGGTGTTGTCCGCGCCGGCATTTCACCCCCTCCCCGCCAGTCAGAACTGGACAAACCGGTCCTTTTTGCTATTTTTAAATTGGCGGTCTTGCCCATACAAACCGGAAGGATAAGGCCCTGACTGAGATATTTGCGGGAAGGGCAGGATATGGAGCTTCTTGGGTTTATCGGGCTGTTCTATGTCGTCCTCCTCCTGGTGCTGCCATTTCTCGTCTGGAGTATTTTCCGGCGCCTCAAGAAAATCGAGCGAATCCTGAAGATTGCTCCGGAGTTCGGCCAAAATGCGGCTGACACCGCGGAGCTGCTTGAGCGCGTAGAAAGGCTGGAACGGCTGATCGAGCCTGAAGGCGCGGAGCTTGTCACTGAACCGGCTTTCCCGCCGCCTTCCGTTACCTGGAAGGCTGAGGCGGCGCCAGCCGCCCCGCCCGTCTCCGTTCCCGCGGCCCCAGAAGCGGCCTCGTTCCTTGCCGTTCCGGCCCACGAAGCCGAAGCCCCTGCGCCGGCTGCCCCTGTGCCTTCGCCTATGCCCGAGTTGCTGGAGCCAGCCCCTCTCCTGACGGCACCCGCCGAAACCCAGCCCATCGAACAACCCGAAACGGTGCGCAAGCCTGTATCCCAAGAGGAATGGGAAGAACTGGTCGGCGGCAGTTGGCTCAACAAGCTGGGCGTGGTGGTGCTGGTGATCGGGCTCGCCCTGTTCCTGGGCTATTCGCTCAAGTACTTCGGCCCTGCCGGGCGGGTCGCCATCGGCCTTGCCGCGAGCTTCGCCATGCTGTTCGCGGGCATGCTGCTCGAGCGAATCACCGCCTACATGCTTTATGCCCGCGGACTGATCGGCGGCGGATGGGCGGCGCTGTATTTCACCACTTACGCCATGCACGGCCTGGAAGCCGCGCGCATCGTCGCCGATCCGCTGCTGGGAATCATCCTGCTCGGCGTAGTGGCAGTCGGGATGATTGTCCACTCCCTGCGTTACCGCTCGGAAGTGGTGACCGGGATGGCCTATTTCGTGGCCTTCTTCACCTTGGCAATCAGCCCGGTGTCCGGTTTTTCGGTGTTCGCCATGGCGCCGCTCGCCGCCTCGCTGCTGGTGGTGGCCTACCGGTTTTCCTGGGCTGCCATGACGGTGGGAGGCCTCATCGCCACCTACGGCATCTACTTCCTGTTTTCCGGCATCGGGTTCCCGGCCTCCCCATTCAAGGGCGATTTCACCAGCGGCCAGGCAACGCTTGCGGTTTACTGGCTGCTGTTCGAGGTCTTCGACCTGCTCGACATACGCAAGCACCCTCACGAGGACAGCGTGGCGCGCGCAATCCTGCCTCTCAATGCCGGCGGCTTCGTCGGGGTTTCCCTCCTGCACTGGATGGCGGCGGGGCGCACCGACCTGCATGTGCTGTTCGCCGCCTCCGCGCTGGCCTATCTCGTCAGCGCCCTGTTGCGCGCCAGGATTCAAGCCCCGTCTTCTTTCAGCGAAAGTTCCGGCACCGCCGAGCGCGTGTCGGCAGGCAGTTACGAGGGCGCCGTGACCGTTGCCGCCGCGTTGGCTGCATTCGCCATATTCCATCGTTTCTCCGGGCTGGAAATCAGCGTTCTTCTGCTGTTGGAGGGAGAGGCTCTGTTTCTCGCCGGACTGGCCCTGCGCCAGCCCTACCTGCGCCTGCTGGGGGCAGTTATTTTCGCAGTTACATTGGACAAACTCGGCTGGGAGGCCCTAAGCCAATCGGGGCACAAGACCGTCGCCGGAGTCGAGCTTCACGCCTGGACGCCCGTTGCACTGCTGACGGCGGCGTTGCTGTACCTGAATCGGGGACTGTTTCACCCCAATCGGGAGCCGCGATTGCTGGTGCCGGAGAAGATCTATAGTTTCGCTGCCACCGGCGTCCTGCTGGTGGTGCTGGCTGCGGAACTGCAGCAGGAATACCTCGGCATCGGCTGTTTGATCCTGGCAGTGCCGCTGTTCGAACTCGGCCTGCACCGGCGTTTCGCCGAACTGCGCTTCCAGGCTTATGGAGTAGGCACTCTGGCGCTTGCCTTTCTGGCAGGCATCAGCATCCTCGGCGCTGGAGCCAGTACGGCCGGTTCCCCCTGGCTCACGCTCGGCCTGGCGACAATTCTTACCTACGCAACTGCGGTGCGCGCTTTCCGTCTAGCCCCCGAACGCCTCCCGGAAGACGAGCGTCTGGTGGTGCGCGATCTCAGCCTTGCAGCAGGCACCACCCTGCTTGCCGCACTGCTGTGGAGAGTGCTGCCGGCGCAACTGGTGGCGGCGGGTTGGGGGATAGAGGCACTACTGCTGATCGAAGTGGGTTTCCTGCTGCCGCTGCGGTATCTACGGATGCTAGGGAACTTGGTGCTGGCGCTGGCTTTTGGTCGCTTGTTCATGGCCAATTTCACCCTCACCGGCGAAACTGCCGGCGTTTCGCATCGCATCCTCACGGTGATGCCGTTCATCTTCCTGTTCCATTTCCTTTCCGGCCGCTTGCGCGTGGGAGCGGGCAGGATGGCTTGGGAAAATGGCCTCGGTCGCCTGTATTTTTATGCCCCTGCCCTGCTCGCGGCGGTTCTTATCCGCTTCGAGTTTGGCCGCACGCTGGCAGTGGTCGGCTGGGCAATCCTGGGGCTGGCCCTGCTCTATTTCGGGCTGCGCCAGAACAGCCGCGATCTGCGCTGGCAGAGCTATGTGCTGGCGGCGGCGACATTTTTCCGCTGCTGGGCGACGAACTTCACCATTCCCGAAAGCCTGGCGGGACTGTCCATCAGACTTTTCACCGGCGCAGTAGTAATCGCGAGCCTGTATGCCGCCCAGTTTATCTCGCCGCGCCACCCGGAAGAGGTGCAACTGGCCGGGCAGGGGCTCAAGCGCTGGCTGGGCTGGATTGACCTCAATGCGCGCTCCGTCTTTGCGGTGCTAGCCTCGGTGCTGCTGGCGGCGCTTCTGTACTATGAAGTATCCGCGCGCTTCCTCACCATCGCCTGGGCGCTGGAGGGGGTAATACTGCTGGCGGTCGGCTTCCCGGCCCGCGAACGCATTTTGCGCCTGTCTGGGCTGGTGCTGCTGCTGGCGTGCATCGTCAAGGTCTTCGCCTACGATTTGCGCGAACTGGAAACCCTGTTCAGGATATTGTCCTTCATCGTTCTGGGCCTGTTGCTGCTGGGCGTATCGCTGATCTATACCCGCTACAAGGATCAACTCAGGCGTTATTTTTAGGGACGAACCATGAAAGACCGGATCGGGCTCATTCTCGCGCTCCTGCTGTTGCTGACGGGAGGCATTGCCACCTACCTGGGAGAACCCGGGCCGCAGCGGGTGGACCTCTCCTCGGTGATGGAAGTCTGGGGAGACGTCCTGCGGGATGCAGACCGTTTCGGGCTGCAGCTCACCCGGGCATCCGACCGGGAAGAAATGGAACTGGGCGAAAAGCTCTCAGGCGCAGCCCCCAGCTTCTGGAAGCCGGGGAATGAAGAGTGGGCATCCTATGTCGCGGCGGTGGGACAAACGCTCACGCCCCACGTCCGGCGCAAGGGTATCCGGTACCAGTTCCACGTGATCGAGTCCAGCGCCGTCAACGCCATGGCCCTGCCTGGCGGGCAGATTTACGTGACCACCGGGATGCTCCGCTTTCTGAAGACCGAGGCCGAGCTCGCCGCGATACTCGGCCACGAGATCGCCCACGTCGATCTCCGCCACTGCATCGAGCGTTTCCAGTACCAGATTGCCCTGAAGCGGGTGGGCATCGGCGACCTCGGTCAGCTGGCGGATATTGCCCGCCGGCTGGTATCGGTGGGCTACGACAAGTACCAGGAACTGGAAGCCGACGCTACGGGCGTGCGCCTCGGCATCCAGGCCGGGTACGACCCGGAAGCCGGGATTGAGGTGTTCCAGCGGCTCAAGCAGCTGCATGGCGAGCCGGAACCGGCCAAGGCCAAGGACCCCCTCTCGGAAGTCATCCTGGCAGCGGAAGAGGCCATCGTCGCCTATCCCCGTTCCCATCCCATGTCCGCCGAGCGGGAGCGCCGGCTCAATGAACTGGTCGAGAAGAATCGGCGGCGGCTGGGCGGGCAAAGCTTTTATGTGGGTCGTTCCAACTACGAACAGAGAATCCCTCGCAGCCAGAGCCATCGGCAGGCCGAAGAACGCCGCCTGTAATTCAATATCCAGATTCCGGATCGTAAGAGGGAGAAAATGCCGCTGCCCGCCCCCGCTCCGCATCCACCCCGATCAGTATCAGCAGCCCGACCAGGAAATAGCTGCCGGTAATCAGGATCGCCAGGCGGTGGTCGCCGCGGGAAATCCAGCTCACCAGACCGTAGGTAACGGGCCCGAGAATCGAGGAAAGCTTCACCGCCAGTCCCCACAGGCCGAAGAATTCGGCGCTGCGAGCGGGCGGGCTCAGGTATCCGACCAGGGCGCGGCCTGCCGACTGTGAGGATCCCAGGCACAGGCCGGCGATGTTGGCGGCTAGCCAGAATTTGGCGTGCGTGTCGGCGACGTAGGAAATGCCGATCATCAGCATCCAGCCGAACAGGGTCAGGGCGATGGTGCGGACATGCCCGAGCCGGTCCTGCAGGTGGCCGAAGGCGAAGGCGCCGGCCGCGGCGGTAATATTGACCAGCAGCACCAGCAGCAGGGTTTCCCGGGTGCCGAAGTGCATCGCCTGCTGGGCGTAGATGGCGGCGAGGGCGATCACCGCCTGGATGCCCGCCTGATAGAACACCAGGCAAACCAGGAAACGGGCCAGATCGCGGTAGCGGTGGATATGCCGGAGAGTCTCCGCCAGCCGGGTGAAGGCTTCGCGCACCACCCCGTTGCCGACGAGATGGGGCTGCGGGACGGCGCGCTCTTTCAGGATCAGGAAGGTCGGCAGGGCAGCCAGGACGAACAGCCCGGCGGTAATCAGCATGGTGACCGGGACATACTGGGCCTCTACCTGCCCCCTTGCCTCGGCCCAGTCGACGTAGGCCAGCGAACAGCCCAGGGCGACCAGACCGCCGATGAAACCGATGCTCCACCCCCAGCCGGAGACTTTTCCCATGGCATCGCCTTTCGCCAGTTCCGGCAGAAAGGCCGCGATCAGGTTCTCGCCGGTGCCGAAAAAGAAATTGCTGAGGATGATGAGCGACACCGCCAGGAACAGGTCGCCTTCTCCGACCAGGGCCAATGCGATGGTGAACAGCACGCAGCCGGCGGTGCTGGCCAGCAACAGTCGTTTCTTGGCGGCATAGGCATCGGCATAGGCGCCCACCGCCGGCGCAGTGGCCATGATCAGGACATAGGACACCGCCAGCGCAAGGGACCAGACGAAGGTGCCCCAATCCTTCCCCTCGGCCACCACCGCCACGAAGTAGGCATTGAAGATGGCGGTAATGACCACTGTGGTGTAGCCGGAATTGGCGAAGTCATACATCGCCCAAGCCCAGATTTCGCGGGGGCGGACGTTCTCGGCCAGAACGCTTGAGCCTTCCTTGTCACTCATTGCGCGGTCTCCGCCCGTTTCCTGAGGGTCACATAATCGGTCTTGCCGGTGCCCAGCAACGGCAATTCGGGCAGCGCAACGATCCTGCGCGCCACTGCCAGCTCCGGGCCTCCCAGCTCTTTGGCAGCCTGTAGCAGCTGTTCGCGCCCCAGGTCGGGGTCGGTGGTAAACAGCACGATGGATTCGCCGCGCTGGCTGTCGGCAACCGCCACCGCGCCGTGATCGTGGCCCGGCGAGGCGGCGCAGGCGATTTTCTCCACCGTTTCCAGCGACACCATCTCCCCGCCCACCTTGGCGAAGCGCTTGACCCGGCCCTTGATGGTGACGAATCCATCCGCGTCGATCTCCACCACGTCGCCGGTGCTGTACCAGCCCGGCCCCGGTTCGGAAGCCGCTGGCTGGAGCACACCGGGGCTGTCATGCCGGTAGTAGCCCGACATCAGGTTCGGCCCCCTGACGTGCAGCACCCCGCCGCCTTCGATGCCGGCGACCGGCACAAGGCGGGCCTCGATGCCGGGCAGCAAGGTGCCCACGGTGCCGCTGCGGAACGCCATCGGCGTGTTCACCGCCAGCACCGGCGCGGTTTCGGTGGCGCCGTAGCCTTCCAGGATGCGGATGCCGAATTTCTCCATCCAGGTCCTGCGCACCTCTTCGCCCAGCTTTTCCGCCCCGGCCACCACATAGCGCAACTTATAGAAATCGTAGGGGTGGGCGAACCTGGCGTAGTTGGCGAGGAAGGTGCTGGTTCCGAACAGCACCGAACAGTTGCGATCGTAGATGATTTCCGGGATCACCCGGTAGTGCAGCGGCGAGGGGTAGAGAAACAGCCTGGTGCCGGTGAGCAAGGGCAGGATGGTGCCGCAGGTCATGCCGAAGGCGTGGAAGATGGGCAGCGCGTTGAGGAACTTGTCTTCGGTCGAAAAATCGATCACTGCCTTGATCTGGGCGACGTTGGCAAGAATCGCCCGGTGCGACAGCACCACCCCCTTGGGCCTGCCCTCCGAGCCGGAAGTGAACAGCACCAGCGCCGGCTGCTCCGGGTCTGTCCGGCTTGCCGCCAGGCGCGGCCACCAAAGAGCGAAGCCCAGCAGCCACAGCCGGTCGACGAGCCCGAAATTCGGCCGCAGGTCTTCCAGATAGACCAGCCTGACACCGGATAAGGATTCGGCTTGCGCCGCCAGGCTGGCGCGCTCCAGGAACTCGCGCGAGGTGACCACGGTGCGGATGCTGGCGGCCACGCAGGCGTTCTGCATGCCATCGCTGCCGGCGGTGTAGTTGAGCATGGCGGGAACGCGGCGCATCGCCTGCATCCCCAGCACCAGGCCCAGGGTAGTGGCGAGATTGGGCAGCAGCACGCCCAGCGTTTCATTCTCGCTGCTGAAGCGCGTGCACAGCCGCCCCAGCGCCAGGCTGGTCTTGAGCAGATAGCCATAGGAAAACTCGATCTGGCGCAAGTCTTCCACCAGCCGCCTGCGCCGCCCGTAGATCTCCACCGCGTCGAGGAAGGCGTCGAATACGGTCTGCTTCGGCCGCGAGGCGAACAGCATGTGCTGCATGATCCGCCGCATGGCTTCCCCGGCCTTGCGCCGCCTCTCCCTGGCGGTGGCCGCCTCGGGCATGGGGATAGTGGTGGCGGGCTGGATCGACAGGGTCAGGCGGGGAAACAGCCGCCGCGGGATTTTTCCCGACACCCGGCTGAAATAGCTGCGCGCGCCGCCATCGAGCCGCACCGGGACGATGGTGGCGCCAGTGCGGGCGGCGATGAAAGCCGGACCGTCGTACACCTTCATCAGGCTGCCGGTTACGGTGATCCGCCCTTCGGGAAAGATGATCACCGGCCGCCCCGCCTCCAGCAGCCTCACCACCTTCTTCATCGCCATCGGGCTGGTGGGATCCACCGCCAGATAGTCCACCTGGCTCAGTATGAGGCGAAACAGCGGGTTCCTGACCACCCCGGTGTGCACCACGAATACCGGCTCGATGGGCAGGAACAGTCCGAGCAGCACGCCATCGAGCAGCGACTCGTGGTTGGCGATCACCAGCAGCCGCTGCGCCGCCAAAGACGTTATCTCGCCCTGAATCCTGACCCGGAACAAGACCTGGAACAGCACTCGCAGCAAGTACCTAAGCACCCGTCTTCTCCCAAAGATCGTCGTTTTCAGGGGGCCGATCAAACAAATGGGGCCCACCCCAATATAGGGCCGGTCAAAAATACAAATTCCGGATCTTCTGAACCCGTCATGTGGTTGTGCCCCGCCTGCCGGGTAAGCTCGTCAAAGGACAGGAAATTCAACGACACCTCCGGGAGTATCTCTGAGTCTGGCAACCGCAGTCAATCGCAGATTTCGCGCGAATGGCCCCTGAAAAATGGTCAATCGCGACGTGGTCACTGCCTGTGGACACAAGACTGGCCGCAGCCGGATCGCTTATGTAAAGCTTCGAGAGGTTGAGCAAGTTGAGCCGCTTCGGAAAGAATTGCAGAAAATCGCCCCGAAAACCGTGCAGGTTCTAGACCGTCGCATTTTGGGGTAAAATGCGCGCAACTTATCCTGGAATCGCCATGAACAACTACCAAGCACCGCAAGATCTGCTGAAGGGCCGCGTCATTCTCATCACAGGGGCGGGCCAGGGCATCGGCAAGACCGCAGCCTTGACCTTTGCTGCCCACGGCGCCACGGTAATCCTGCATGGCCGCTCGGTAAAAAAACTGGAAGCGGTATACGATGAAATCGAAACGGCAGGCCACCCGCAGCCGGCGATTTTCCCGCTTGACCTGAGCAAGGCGGAAGACAAGGATTTCGCCGCAATGGCTGCCGGCATCGGCGGACAGCTCGGGCGGCTCGACGGCATTCTGCACAACGCCGCCAAACTTGACCGTCCGCAGCCGCTGGAAGACCAGACCCTGGCACAATGGCTGCCGCTGCTACGCGTCAATCTGGCCGCACCCTTCGCCCTCACCCGCGCCTGCCTGCCACTGCTGAAAGCTTCGCCGGATGCTTCGATCCTGATGACTTCGGAAACCCACGGCCACACCCCGACGGCCTTCTGGGGCGGCTTTGCCGTCGCCAAGAGCGGGGTGGAAACGCTGGTGAAAATCTGGGCGCAGGAACTGGAGGTCTGCCCCACGCTGCGCATCAATTCGGTGGTGCCCGGCCCGGTGCAGTCGCCACAGCGCATCCGCACCTATCCCGGCGAGCGCAAGGACAGCCTGCCCAAGCCTGAAACACTGATGCCGCTCTACCTCTATCTCATGGGGCCGGACAGCCGCGGGACGAGTGGCCAGATTATCGAGGCGAACCGGGGCTAGTTATCTCTTCAGGAAAAATTCAAACTTTTCCTGTCCGACCTCGATCACATCACCGTCCTGCAGGGCATGGGGCTCGCTGCCGATGCCCTGACCGTTAACCCGTGCGGTTTTATTCCCTTCCACGTGGGTGATGAAGTAGCCCGGCGGCCGCCGCATGATCACCGCAACCTGCTCCCCCGCCGTTCCGAAGGTTTTAAGCGGCCTCTCCAGCTCGATTTTCTGGCCGGCGAATTCGCCCTTGATACCTCTCACCTCACCCAACGGAAAACCTGCCCGGAGCGACGACCGCGCAGTCGACGGACTGCCCGCTTCCCTTCCGGCGGACTGCGGCACCGCACCGATTTCCCGGTCGACGGTGCGTATCATCAGGGTCCGGTCGTAATCCATCTCCGGGTTGGCTTTGATGTTGGTGTACTTGATCTGATAAGCGCCGATGTCTATCACGTCGCCATTCTGCAGAATGTGTTTGCTAATACGACTGCCATTCAGGGTCGAGCCGTTGGTGCTGCCCAGATCCTCGAAAATATGGTCGTTGCCCACCGTCTGAATGACGGCATGCTCCTTGCTTACCCCCGGATCGTCGAGGTGAATGTCGCTGCCGGACCGACGACCGAGGGTGATCCGCCCCTTGTCGATAAAATGATTCCCTGCCATCGCGCCATTCAAAATCACCACCAGTTTCGCCATCGCCTTATCTCCTGAACCAGCCGAACAGACTGTCAAGCAGTCCGCGCCCGGCGGATTGAACCTGCACCCGAGCCAGAACCACGGAAACATTGTCGTGCCCGCCATTGTCGTTCGCCATCTGGACCAGGAAATTCGCCGCCAGCGACAAATTGGCTTCCAGTTCGCACAAGGCCAGCTCGATGTCGGCATCCTCCACCATGTCATTCAGGCCGTCGGAGCAGAGCAGATAGATATCCCCCGGCAGCACGTCCTCCTCGCGCACATCCACCTCTACCGTTTCCTCTTTGCCCAGAGCGCGAGTAACCAGGTTGCGGTTGTGTGAAAGCCTGGCGGCCCCGGAATCGATCAATCCGGCTGCAACCTGACCCTGCAGCAAGGAGTGGTCCATGGTGAGTTGTTCAAGCCGGTCATAGCGCAAACGGTAAAGGCGTGAATCACCGACATGGGCGATGGAAATGCGGTCTTCGTGGAACAGGGCGAGCGTCAGCGTCGTTCCCATCTCCTGGTACTGCGAATTTTTCCGTGCCACCCTCAGGATCATCTGGTTGGCCTTCTCCGCCGCCCACTTCACGGCCAGCACCTGGGGCGAGTATCTTTTGGCCGTGTCGTTCCCCCTCGCAGGCTCCAGGCTCCCCAGCGCAGTGACCAACTCCTCTTTGACGACCGAAATCGTCAAGGCGCTTGCCACATCACCGGCCATATAGCCGCCCATGCCATCAGCCAGCGCCATCAGACCGATCTCGCTGTCGGTGGCAATGCTGTCTTCATTGAATTTGCGCACTACGCCGGTATCCGTGGCGCTGGCGAATTCAAC
>JAIOJM010000199.1 GCA_019911785.1 Sulfuricella sp.
CACAGCCAGGGTTCAAAGCGGATTCCGGTTGCGGCATCATCCTCATGGCTGAACAGCGCACCTGTCGGGCACACGCGGGCGCAGACACCGTGGTTTGCGCAAGTCTCGGAGATCGAAATCGTCGGGAACAAATCAGCCGGCAGCGGCACGCCGCGCAGTTCTGCAAGGCGCTCCAGAACCGCAATCAGGCGCACCCGCTCCGGGAAGAGTTTTTCCCCCAGCCGGATGAGGCTGCGCGGTATTGTCTTGGGCGGCGGCGCGGTTCGTTCGATCACCACATCGGCGGCCTTGCCCGCCAAGAAACGGAAGAAGGCACGCCGCCCGATCGCCTCGCGCTCGGCGGGAACAGGAATCTCGTCAGGCATGATTGAAACTGGCAGCTGATCGCGCCGTATTTCGGGCAGACTCTGTTGCGGCCAGTCGAGGCGCGTCAGGGCTCGCCGCACAAATTCGAGCTGCGTAGCCACAGGGGGTTGGGCCGAACCGCCAGCCTGACATGCCGCGCACCAGCCACGGTCCACCAGCACCACGGCCCGCCCTTCGCCAGCCGCAAGCACGCGCTCCAGCAAGGAAGCCGCCGAAAGTCCGCCCAGGCAGGGAACGGCGTGGGTGCCTGCGGCAAGCAAACGAGGCGGCACCTTCCAGCATTCGACGGCAATCTTGCGGTTACCTTCCGGTAACCTGTCTGGAATCTGATATCCCCGCGCTGACAGCGCGCCGCTGGGGCAGGATGCAACGCAGCGCCCGCACCCCAGACAGCCATCGGCGAGGCTGACGCCGCGCTCGCCCACCACCAGCACCCCGGCCGGACAAGCTGCGGCGCAGCGCGAACAGGCGGTTGGCGATGAGCGGACGGCAAGGCAAGCTTCTTGCTGCAAGGACAGTCCGTAGCGGGATTTCAATTCTTGGGATTGCATCAGATTCACCAGGGATTCCAGAATATATCCGGTGTCGCCGCAAAAACCGATCCACCTCCTGGTATGCGCCTTTAGCATTGGTTTAGAGGTCGTAACCAGGATGTAGCGAAATGGAATCCGGAGAATATCCTGAGAACTTGACAACCCAGGGTCACCATCTGGTAACCTGCAAATGGAATGGGTTACCAGATAAGGACCATCCGGCCTGAAAAATGGAGAACAGCATGTTGCGCTATCTATTAAGGATTCTCGCCTTTTTCGCTGTGTTGGGCATCGCTGCACCCGTCCTGGCCGAATCCCCTGCGTGGCGGGTGGGCATGACTCCGGCCTTTCTCCACGATCAGCACGTCGTGCTCGACGACTGCGCGCCTACCTGGAAAAGAAGCTGGGGCACAAGATCGAGTTCGTGCAGCGCGACAGCTACCGGGAAACCATGGATCTGCTGCGGCTGGGCAAGCTGGAATTCGCCTGGATCTGCGACTATCCCTACGTGCATCTCAAGGATCAGGTGCGGCTGCTGGCCGTGCCCGTCAACCAAGGCAAACCGCTATACCGCTCCTACCTCATCGTTTCCGCCCGCGATCCGCACACCCAGTCGCTCGCTCAGCTCAGGGGCAAGGTTTTCGCCTATGCCGATCCCTACTCCAACACCGGCTACCTCGTACCTCGTTACCAACTCCACCAGATGGGCGAAAATCCGGAAAAATTCTTCAGCCGCACTTTCTTTACCTGGTCGCACCGTAAAGCCATCGAGGCGGTGGCCAGCGGCGTGGCTCAAGGTGCTGCAGTAGACAGCTTCGTGTGGGACACTCTGGCCAAAGTCAGGCCGGAATTGACTGCACGCACCCGTATCGCCGCCCGCTCGCCGGAATACGGATTCCCGCCTTTCATTGCTCACCGTTCGGTCAGCGAAGGTGATTTCAAAACCATGCAGGATGGGCTGATCCGCATGGGGCAGGATGCCGAGGGCGTCGCACTGTTGCGACGCCTTAATCTGGACGGCTTCACACCGGGCGACCCCGCTATTTATCAGGGTGTCACCGAAATGATGAAGGTCCTGGGCGAGTGATAAAATCTTTGTTCAATCTCAGCTTCCGCGCCAAGATTCCGCTCTGGGGCAGCCTGCTGATCCTGGTCACCGCCGGCCTGGTGGGGCTGACCCTGATGTTCCGCGCCTACGACGACCTGCGCCACGACGTTCTCATCAGCGCCGACAGCCTGGGACGCACCCTCTCCAATACGCTGTTTCCGGCCATGCTGCACGACGACGTATGGCGCGCTTTCGAGATCATCAATGCGCCATTTCACGGCGCCACGCCGGAAAATCCCGTCCAGGCAAGCGCCCTGATCCTGCTGGACAACCAGGAGCGGGTTTACGTTTCCACCCTCCCCGAGACCTACCCCACCCTGGCCGATTTCCGCCGTTTCGGGCCGCACTATGCGGAACTGGCGGAAAAACTGAAGGACGTGAAAGGAGAAACCACCCGAAGTTTCGAGATCGAAGGCTCGGACCAGATTTTCGTCGCCGCGCCCATTGCCGACGGCGAGAAGCGGCTCGGCACCCTGCTGATTCTTTATTCAAAAACGGTGTCCGTTCCGCGCTTCCGGTCAACCGCCTTGCGCGCCGGAGGCATCACATTGCTGGTGCTGGTGGTGCTGTTGCCGATCAACTGGTACTGGGGGCGCCGCATGGCGGTGCCGCTGGTGCAGCTGTCTTCCCGTATGGGCGAAATCCGGTCGCGCATCCCGGATGCGCTCGACCCTGACGCCTATGCCTATCAGGACGAACTGGGGCGGCTGTTCACCGCGTTCGGGGAAATGGTGGAGGAACTGCGGGAAAGCGAGCGGATGAAGAATGAAATGGTGCAATCCCAGCGGCTGGCTGCAGTGGGGTCGCTGGCGGCCGGCATCGCCCACGAGGTCAACAATCCCCTGTGTGGCATGCTGACCGCCGTGGATACGCTCAAGCATCGCCCGGACATCGACCCGCGCGTGATGAAGACGATAGGTATGCTGGAGCGGGGATTGATACATATCAGCGACACGGTGCGAGCCTTGCTGGTGGAGGCCCGCGCCCAGAGCCGCCCGCTTGCGCCGAACGACATCGAGGACGTGCGCACGCTGCTTCAGCCCCAGACGCAGAAAAAAAATCTGCACCTGGAATGGCGCAATGAACTGGCGGGCGAAGTTGCTCTGCCCGCCACCGATGTGCGCCAGATACTGATCAACCTGCTGCTGAACGCGATCCAGGCCGCACCTGAAGGCGGCCACGTCGCCTGTAACATCGGGCTCAAAGACCGGGAACTGGTCATCTCGATCGCCAACGACGGCAAACCGCTGACGGATGAACAGATGACCCACCTGTTCGAGCCTTTCGCCACCACCAAGGAAACCGGACATGGGCTCGGCCTGTGGGTCACCTACCAGATCGTACAGCAACTGGGTGGCAGCATCGCCGCCGAAAACGCGCCCGGTACCGTCCGTTTCACCGTGCAGCTACCCCTGGAGCGACAAACATGAGTACACCCCCCGCCCACATCTGCCTGATCGAGGACGACGAAATCATGGGTGAAGCGCTGATGGAGCGCTTCGAAATGGAAGGCTACGCCTGCGACTGGTTCCGAACCGGGCAGAAAGCACGGCTGACGCTGGCCAACAAGCGCTACCAGGTGGCGATCAGCGATATCCGTTTGCCCGATATCAGCGGTCAGGTGTTGTTCGAGGATCTGCTGGCCGACGGCATGGCGCTGCCGCCGTTCATCTTCATCACCGGCC
>JAIOJM010000200.1 GCA_019911785.1 Sulfuricella sp.
ACCAGGTCGCCGCGCAACGAGGGGATGATGCAGAAAGTGCAGCGGTGGTTGCAGCCCTCGGAAATCTTCAGGTAGGCGTAATGTTTCGGCGTCAGCTTCACGCCTTGGGGCGGGACCAGGCTCTCGAACGGATCATGCGGCTGCGGCAGGTGCTGATGCACCGCCGCCATCACCTCGGCCGCCGCGTGCGGCCCGGTCACCGCCAGTACCTGGGGATGCGCTTCCAGCACCACATCGGACTTGGCGCCCAGACAGCCGGTGACGATCACCTTGCCGTTCTCTTTGAGCGCCTCGCCGATGGCATCGAGCGACTCGGCCACAGCAGCATCGATGAAACCGCAGGTGTTGACCACCACCAGGCCGGCCGCTTCATAACTGGGCGAAATAACGTAGCCCTCGGCCCGCAACCGGGTGAGGATCTGCTCGGAGTCCACCAGCGCCTTGGGGCAGCCCAAGGAAACCATACCTATAGTTTTTGGTTTTGACATAACTTACCGTGATAATTGAGAATCTTGATTCAAATCCGCTCGACTCGCCGCAAGTAGCGCCG
Organism: Sulfuricella sp.; assembly: GCA_019911785.1. The sequence continues at coordinate 551 of JAIOJM010000200.1, forward strand.
CCCAGTCATCAGGCGGATTGCCTCGGTCCAGCATTTTCCGGAATACCGCGTAGGGATCGGATTGACTCCCTGCCGACCGCAACGTGTGCTCGTCATTGACCCAGGCAAAAACGATGACTTTCGCCTTCGAATCATAACGAAAAAACAGCCTGAAGCGGCGCCCGATCTTGGCCCGGCGCCAGTGACGATAATTCGTTCCCATGGTATTGCCCTGCCGATATTCCTCTCGGGCGGGATCGCTGGGCACCGTCTCAAAAATCAACTGGCTCAGAGCGCGGAACAGCTTGACGTTGGCGTTGGCCTCGAAACCGGACGGATCAGCCGTTTCAGCCCGATCAGAGGCATCCTTCAGTTTCTGTAGTTGCTCAACCAAACAATCGTGAAAAAGCAGCGACCAACCGTGGCGCTGCATTACAGGGCAACTTCACCAATGATCTCTTCATCGAGCGTAGCGGCATGATGAAGATTAGCCAGCATGGCCTGCGCCAGATCGTCCGGCAACAAGGTGAGATGCTTACCTGACTTGATGTCGCTCTCCAGCAGTGACAGAAAAGCGCCAATGGCGGGGTCTTCGTGTTCTTCATTATCGGCCCGGGTCACAACCACTTCGGAGCCGCGAAGATCAAAGGCCACCTTGCCGCCGACATCAATACCCAGAGCTTGACGGATAGGCTTGGGCAAGGTGATCTGACCTTTTGAGGTAACGGTCGCTATTTCGTGAATGTGGAGCATGGATATGTTCCTTCATTGAGGCATGACCAAATGGTAAGGATATTTCCTTACTCTGTCAAGAGGTGGATTTTTGAGTGTGGATTTTTGAGGGGATACGAATTCCGTGATTGACACGTGCCAAGAGCACGCTATTCTCGATATCTACCGTAACAAGGTTGATGGCTCGACTTCAACGGCTGCTTATGTAAAGACATGAACTTCCATAGCCGATCTAGCGGCCGCACAGAAGCAGCTAGCGGACGAAGGGATAGAGTTTGAGCTGCTTACGCCAGACGCGTACAAACCAGAAGACGATCCATACCTTAATTTTGATGATGTAGAATGAGGCGGCGCCATCATCTGATCATTCTCCGGCAGGCCGTTTACGTCGAATGCTGAGCGGCCGAAACCCTACTTGCCAATGGCAGTTCCGACCAGGCACCATACCCACCGGGCGACTGACTACCCAGCCGCCCTCAGACGAGGCACCAACTGGAGCATGGGCAAACAACGAAGCAACAAGAAGCAACCTAACCGATTTCTGGGCACCTACAACCTGCCTGGCGGTCAGTCCGTGGTTGGAGAATTGCGGCTCAAAGGGGCTAGTACTTTGTTGAAACTGCATTCGAATGAGCATTTGGCGCATGTTGAGCAGGCCTCTTGTGTCGAGGGGATCGCGTACACTGGTGAGTGCCTCACCCTCGTCGATTGCCGCAGTCCTGGCACGGGGCAAACTAGCTTCAAGGGTGCGCCCACTCGGTACCACGCGGACGTCTTTCCGCACTACGTTGCCATTGGCCGTTGTCATCTAAAACCAGACGAGCCTCACATCAGCGCAATTCACTTTACGACCAACGACTTGACCACACTTTTCTACGACTTCGACGCGTTCAGCAGTGTAATCGACGCAAAGCCAATTATTGACGTGGTACTCCAAGAGCGCAGCCAAATGCGGCCAGTCGAGGCAGGTGAATGGCCTCAAGTCATGTACTTCACCGGAAAGGACTGCATTGCCGAGGTGTCCACGGCGATCGGCAAGATTTCGGTGCATCACCGGCCTAGCTACAGCATGGGTGGCCCGAAAGGCATCTTCATAAAGAACCGTATCGTCGTGTCGATCCAACCTGACCAAGCGGTGACTTTCGATGATGCGGTAAACCGCATGTATGACATGGTTTGTTTCCTGTCGATGGCAGCGGGGCGCTCTCAAGGTATTGACGGTATCCACGTTACCACGACTGAGGTGGTCGATGGCATCCCGCACTCGCTAAGCATTCACCCTAGCTATCGTTGGAAAGCTAGCGACAAGAGCGAACAGCATAAGCCCCACCCCGGGGATGTCCCGCTGGACCCGATTTATCATCGCGCAGAGTTCGACGCGGTGCTGTTCGACTGGATCAGCCGACAAGGCGGCTGGCGAGCCGCACGGTCAAGGTACTTGGGATGCATGCGCAAGGCCAACAAGTACGATCCTGGGCGACTCGTCGCAGCGGCCAATATGTTCGACATCCTACCGGCAGGCGCAGTGCCATTGGCCGCCGAACTCCCCGAAGACTTGGCTGTTACGAGAGATACGTGCGTAACGATGCTTCGGAAGCATCCGTCCGGAATCAACCGCAATAGCGCACTCTCTGCGCTCGGCAGACTTGGTCAGCCATCGCTCCCCAAGAAGGTCGCCCATCGCGTATCAATTATTGAATCAAAGTTGGAGGGCAGGTTTCTAGACCTACAGTTCGTGGCCAGTATGGCTGTCAAGTGCCGCAATTATTTCGTTCATGGCAATTCAGGCGACATTGAGTACTCCACGGTGGACTCCTTTATGCCGTTTCTCACCGACGCGCTTGAGTTCATCTTCGCTGCGTCCGACTTTATCGACGCTGGTTGGAATGCGCAGCGGTGGAATACCGACGCACACGGCTGGGGACACAGCTTTGCTCGATTTCGCAGCGAATACGATATGGCGCTCGCCGAGCTTCGACGTGCAGCCGATGCCTAAAAAGGTGGCGCGGGGGCAAGAGCCTCTGACGGCTGATGACGAATTGAACTCACAATATCGGCGACAATTGGAACTGGCTGTCCGGTGGCCGAGTGGGCATCGTATGCTCCTGCCGAAAGCGGTCGGTCACCCTGATCCGTCACATGGGTAATCACGTCCGCTAAGGCCGACTTTGAGATGGTCGCGGCTCTCAACGCGAACTTCCACTACTCATGGCACTACTAAGACCCGTCACCCACCTGTTCACAGAACCGGCTTTGAAATGGACGCTATTATTTGAATGCGTTAACTGAAGAGGACTCAGAGGGAACCAAACCAAGGCAAATTTTTATTGCCTTTCCTCTGCGTCCTCCGCGTCCTCTGCGGTAAAATCAAATTTTGCTTACACTATCGCCCATGTACCTTTACATCATCGCAATCGGCTGGGCCTACGTCGTTCTTATGATGGCCGTAACGGCAAAAAGTTTTGTTGCGGGTGTGCTGACTTTCGTTTTTTACGGCCTGCTGCCTCTGTCCATCGTGTTCTATATCACTTTGAAACAGCTCAGGCGCTCACGCATGACCGCCCAGGAGCGCCTTGGTCAGCCAGATCGAGCCGATACCCAGCCCGATCAGGATCGCCTGCTGTAGCGTGACAAGCAACTCCGGACGCTTGTGCAGGCCCGGAATCAGGTCCGCCACCGCCACGTAAATCATGCTCGCTGCGGCAATGCCAAGGAAGAACGGAATCCACTCGTGCATCGATTGCAGCATGAAGTAAGCGAGCACGCCGCCCACCACCGTCGCCAGGCTGGACAGCAGATTGAGAAGGAATGCCTGCTTCTTGCTGTAGCCGGAATGAAGGAGGATCAGAAAATCGCCTACCTCCTGTGGAATTTCGTGAGCGATGATGGCCAGCGAGGTCACCACGCCGATCTGGAAATCGGCCAGGAACGCGGCAGCAATGATGATGCCGTCGACAAAATTGTGGAAGGTGTCGCCCACCATGATCATCAGACCGCTTCGACCATGATCGTGGCCGTGATCCTGAGACGGGACGTGAGCTTCGCAATGGTCGATATGGCAATGCCGCCACAGAACCAGCTTCTCCAGCACAAAGAACATCAGGATGCCGAACAGGATGGTGGCCGCGGTATTTTCTATGCTTTTGGTCAACTCGAAAGCGTGCGGCAGTATTTCCAGGAATGCCGCCCCGAGCAAGGCGCCGATGGCATAACTGACCAGCATCGGCACCCACTCGGCGCGCGCCGACATGGCGAACAGCGCCGCCACGGCAATGCTGAGAGTACCGCCGAACAGGCTGGCAAGAATGATTCCGGTCAGAGTAGACATAAGCCCGCCATTATACGGAATATCATCAGGCAAGCCAGATCAGCGACGCCATGCGCCCGGTAGCCTGATCGCGCCGGTACGAGTAGAAGTGCTCAGCATCGGTATAGGTGCAAAGGCCGCCACCGTAGACCCGCTCCACGCCGAGCAAGGCGAGGCGCTGGCGTGCCAGGAAGTAGATGTCCGCCAGCCATTTTTGAGCGCCGGGATCTGCAGCACCCGCAGAACAACCCTGTAGGTCGGGCTTCAGCCCGACATGTCGGGCTGAAGCCCGACCTACACAAGACACAAATGCCTTTGCGGCTTCAGGATCATGCGCCATGAACGCCTGCCTGACCTCCTCGCCGACCTCGAAGGCGGCGGGCCCGATCGCCGGGCCGAGCCAGATCAGCAGTCGCTCCGGTGCGACGTTCATCGCCTTCACCGT
>JAIOJM010000201.1 GCA_019911785.1 Sulfuricella sp.
GGCGCTTCCTGCGATTCCAGCGCGGTGGCGGCAAACTTCTCGGCCTTGGCGTAGCGCCCTTCGTAGAAGGCCAGCAGCGCGTCGTCCATCGCCTCGCGCGCCTTGTCGCGCCGCCGCTCCTGGCGGAAGGTGCGCACATAGGCAGGCAGGTTCAAGGTATGCACCGCCAGGCGCACCGCCCCGTAGCCTGCGGCAAAAACCGCCAGCAGCAGAGTCACAAAAAGGTTGAGAGACAGCTCGATCCGGTACGGGGAGTAGACCAGCAGGACGTAGCCGGCGTTGTGCTTGGCGGCCAGCGTCAGCGCCACCGCCGCGGCCAGGATCGCCAGAATCCAGAACAGCGTCTTCACTTGATCCCCGACCTTTCGCGCACCAGTTTATAGTTTCGCACCGCATTCAGGCTGGCGGAAATATCCGGCATCTCGATGCTGAGCGGGCCACCGGCAAGCTGCTTGAGAATGCCAAGCGCGGTCTGGGTAGGCTTGGCCTTGACGTCGAAATAACGGCGCAGCCAGGCATCGGCGGCTTTCAGGTCGGCTTTGTAGGTGACCTCGTCGTGCCGCAGCAGGGCAATGCGCGCCGACAACAAGCGCAGCCGCAGGTTTTCCCGCAGGAAATAGGCTTGGGTCGGGGAGAGCAGCGGCGCATCGGGGTTTTCCATGTTCTGGATGCGAACCAGCTGCTTCATGTCCAGCCAGACTTCCCGGCCCAGTTTGGCCAAAGGCCGCTCGTCGCCGAGCGCTTTCTTCTCCGTCCGGTCAACAGGCACTTCGCTGCCGATCACCAGCGGCAAGTCGTCCACCATGTTGGCCAGACTGTCGAGGCGCAGGCTGTAACCGACCACATCGACCGCCGGCAGCGCCTGGAGGCGTTCGATATCCGTGACGATCGCCTTGCGCAGGCTGATGAACTGCGGCTTGTCGATCCGCTGCAAGCGGCTGTCGGCGGTTTGCAGCGCAATCAATGCGGCCTTGGGATTGCCGGCGAGCTGGAGTTGCTGGCTGGCGATCAGCAGGATCTGCTCGATCTCGGCCAGCACCCACTCGTCGCGGTTGCGCGACAGCTCCTGGTAAAGGGATTCCAGCGCCACCTGCTGGTTCTGCGATTCGGTCAGCTTCTGCTCCAGCATGCCGAGCTTGACCATCGCCTGGCGGGATTCCTCCTGTGCCCGCGCCGCAACGATCTGGCTTTCCTTGTTGCGGCTGTCGAATTCGGCAAGTCTACGGCCCAGGTCCTGCTCCAGGGCATTACCGTGCTGCCGGCTGTCCAGCCACTGCCAGCCGATCAGGACCAGCGCCACGACCGCCACTGCCAGCCCGAGATTGAAACGGGATGCCTTCGCCGCTGCCGGCCTGGTTTCTGCCGGCAGCGGCATTTCCTCCTGCCTGTCCTGTGTATTCTCGCTCATGCCCGCTCTCTAGTTTCCCGCCATTCGATCAAACCGCTCAGCAAGCCTTCATCACCCGCGGGGGTGACATAAACCTGCTCGACCCCCAGTTCGCGCGCCACCTCGGCGATATTTTCATGGAACACGAACACCGGCGTCTTTTTCAGCCATTGTTGCCCAAGTTTGCCCACCAGATCAAACAGGTTGCGCATGCTCTCGCCGCTGGTCACGGTGATGGCGTCGATTTCACCGCGCACCCACTGCCTGAGCAGCTGGCCGACATCCCCGCCGACGGGCTTGCCGCGCCGGTAGCATTCGACCAGGGTCAGCTCGGCGCCGCGCCGGATCAACTCATCGCCCAGCAGTTCGCGCCCGTCTTCCCCGCGAAAAATCACCACCCGCTTGCCCGCCACATCCTGCAACTCGGGCAGTGCCAGCAAGGCTTCGCTGTCGAAGCGGCCTTGCGGCACGAGCACCTCTTCGCAGCCAAAACGCTCCAGCTCTTTCGCGCTGCCCTTGCCCACCGCCGCACAGCGCAAACCCTGCGGCCAGGTTCGCTTTGCCCGAATCCGGTTCATCGCCTTGTTGACCGCGTTGGGGCTGATGAAAATCGCCAGGTCGAACTGTTCCAGCCGGTCGATCACCCCGGACATGGGGTTCATATCCTGCGCATCGAAAATTTCCAGGGTAGGGAACAGGATCGCCCTGCCGCCGGCGCGCTCGATCAGCCCAGCCAAGTTTCCCGCCTGATGCGCCGGCCGGGTCACCACCACGCCGACTCCCTTGAGTGGCATCATTTCTTTTTATCCTAAGCCGGACGAGCCGGAACCAAAATACTTTCACATGGAGACGTTGTCATGTAGGTTGGGTAGAGCGGTCTTTTGCGAAACCCAACAGACCCAAACTTCAAGAACAGGTTTTGTTATTTAGGTTTGTTGGGCATCGCGATAAAACCGCTCAGCCCAACCTACATGTCGAGCTCCGCCAGTATCTTGTCCGCGCCCATCCCAATCAGGCGCTGAGCCAGTTCCTTGCCGATCTGTTCAGCCTCGCCGGGCTGGCCCGATACTTCCGAGCGCACCACGCGCACGCCGTCGACGCTGGACACGAAGCCGCGCAACCGCAGCACGCCAGCGGCGATTTCGGCAAAACCGCCCAGCGGCACCTGGCAGCTTCCCGCCAGGGCGCGACTCATCCCCCGCTCCGCGGTGACACAGGCGGCGGTATCGGAGTGATTGAGCGGCGCCAGCAGGGCAACCAAATCGTCGCGCCCGGATCGGCATTCGATGCCGATCGCGCCCTGCCCCACTGCGGGCAGGCTCTGCTCGACGGGCAGCAGCGAAGTGATGCGCTCGCCCAGGCCGAGGCGTTTCAGCCCCGCTGCGGCGAGGATGATTGCGGCGTACTGACCTTCATCCAGCTTGCGCAAACGGGTTTGCACGTTGCCGCGCAGCGACTCGATTTTTAACATCGGAAAACGCGCCTGGATCTGGCACTGGCGGCGCAAGCTGGAAGTGCCGACCACGCTACCTGGCGGCAGCTCTTCCAGTTTCTTGAACTGGTTGGAAACGAAAGCATCACGCGGATCCTCGCGTTCGCCGATGGCGGCGAGAACGAATCCCTCCGGCATCACCATCGGCACGTCCTTCAACGAGTGCACCGCGATGTCGGCCCGCCCTTCCTGCATCGCCTGTTCCAGTTCCTTGACGAACAAACCCTTGCCGCCGATCTTCGACAGGGTCTTGTCGAGGATCTGGTCGCCGGTGGTGGTCATGCCGAGGATTTTTATCTCGATTTGCGGATATAATGCCTGCAGCAGCTGCCTGACATGGTGGGCCTGCCACATCGCCAGCGCGCTTTCGCGCGTCGCAATGGTGATCTGCGTAATACCGGCGTCTGTTTTGTCCGTGTGAGTTTTCAACGAATATTCCAAGGCAAAAATTAAATAATGAATGTTAAGCTGGCCAACGGCCTGTTGGCGATTATTTTAGCATGGTTCACAGCCGCTAGTGCGGGCGCGCAGGACAAGGTTGAAATCCCGCTGGCGCGCGATTTCACGCTCGAAGCGACGAGCGCCAAAACAAAAAACGTGCCGATACTGGTGCTGTTCAGCCGGCACAATTGCGCCTACTGCACCCAGATACTGCAAGAGTTCCTGCTGCCGATGCGGCGCAACGCGGAATACGAATCCAAGGTCATCATGCGCCAGGTCGACGTCGGCAGTTCCGCCACGCTCGTCGCCTTTTCCGGCAAAACCACCACCCACGCCCGTTTCGCCAGGGAACACCGGATCAAGCTGACCCCCACCATCAAGCTGTTCGATGCGGAAGGCCGCGAACTGACCGAACCTCTGATCGGTCTCTCCACGCCGGATTACTACGGCGGCTTTCTCGACCAGCGCATCGACCAGGCCCTCGCCAAGGTGCGTGGCGGGGAATAGCCTAAAAACGGCGATTAACCACGAATGACACGAATGTTCACGAATAAACACGAATACAAGGGTGGGCACAGCCTTGTCGTGCCCACCCCAGCTGATTATTCGTGAACATTCGTGAACAATCGTGTTTAATTCGTGTAAATTCGTGGTCAAATGTTTTTTCAGCCTTAGTCAACCCCGCCCGAATTCCTTGACGATGTGCTGCTGCCGCCGGCTCACCGGCAACCTCTCGGCAATCCCGTTCAGCAGCACCACCCAGCCGGACTGGGCTTCGCCGGAGTCATCCTGCGCCTGGCGCTCGAAGCCCTCGACATAAGCCCTCGCCACCAGGCAGTTGCGGTGGATGCGCACGAAGCGCTGATCGAACTCCTGCTCCAGGTGGCTCAAGGATTCCTCCACCAGGTACTCGCGTTCCGCCGTTCTTACCGTGACATACTTGAGTTCGGCACGCAGGTAGACAATCTTTTCCACCGGGACCAGAACGACCCGACCACGCTCGTACACGCTCAAATGCACCCTGCCCTGCGGCGCGAGATTACGCAATGCCTCCACGCTCCCGGCCGCCAGCGCCTTCGCCTTGAGCAGCGCTGCAAGCAGGCGTTCGGCGCGCACCGGCTTGAGCAGGTAATCGATCGCGTTTACCTCGAAAGCCTGGACGGCGTAATGATCGTAAGCAGTGACGAAAATGACGGCGGGCGGCTGCGGCAGGCGCTGCATGTGCTGCGCCGCCTCGATGCCGTCCATGCCGGGCATGCGGATGTCGAGCAGCACCACGTCTGCCGGATTCTGCGCCAGCAGTTCCAGCGCTTCCTTCCCGTTCGCCGCCTCCCCCGCCAGTTCCAAGGGCTGGCTGGCGGCGCAATCCCGCAGCAGCTCCTTGAGCCGGCTGCGGGCCGGCGCTTCGTCATCCACGATCAGCACGCGCAGGGCTTCAGGCATTTTTTTCGCTCAACATTGTTACGAAGTTGCATCCCCTTGACTGGCTCCGGCAGGTGGAACCCCAGTTTCCTCGTACATCACCACCCGCACAGGCAGGCCAGGAGCCAGCGCCGATATGTCGCATCAATCCAAAATACGATACATTCCGCTGCGACGAATTTCCTTGTGCATCTCATCAGGCGCCAGATCAGCCCCATTGGGCCACGTGACCGCCCCGCAATCAAGGTAGGCTTTCGCAAAAAAAGTGGGATCGCGCAGCGCCTCGAAGACACCCGCATCCGGCCCATGGACCAGCACGGAAACATCAACGATGCCGGTCAATCCATCGTTGAACGTAACCGCCAGTTGCCACTGCGGAAGCACTCTGAGTGCCCGCAGCCGCCATGGTGCGGCGGGAATTACTCCAGCGGCTTGATAGGTTTCGGTAATTGTTTCGCTCGACATAAGTTCCAGTCCTCCATCAGTTCGGCCCTGTGCTCGTTGGCCCACTCCAGCACCATGACCAGCGCTCGGCGCGGTAGTTTTCCCTCAATAACCTCCAGCGTCTGGATGTCAATCTGCGCTTCATATTCGGCGTAAAGGGCATGAAAATGCGGCGGGTTATGCTCGCCACGGATGTACATGTGAATGAGTATTCCGAAAAACTGGCTGATGGTAGGCATGGTTCAACTCCATGAAAAAACGTGGTACGTCCCCCTAATATGCCGATCTTGCAAGAGCCACGAACCTATTGGCGGAGGATAAACCTTGTTGGACTGAACCGCGGGGCAGGCGGTAGTTATGGGGATTGTAAGGCTGCGGTAGCGGAAGTCAACCGAACGTCATGGGTAGTTTTCCTTTGCACGCCTTACCATGCCGACACATTTTTTTCGCTCACATAAGGTACGACGATATGCACTTGGTAGCTGCTGTCGTTCACTTTCGTCATCAGCGTGGCTTCCGCGTCGAAATGCAGCTCCAGGCGCTCGCGGATGTTCGCCAGCGCCATCTTGTTGCCGGCATGGTGACCCCCCTCCCTGCGATAGGGATTGACCAGCACCAGATGCACCTGGTTGCGGGCACGGTAAATGTTGATCACGATTTCGCCCGGTTCGGCGCAGGGCTCGATGCCGTGATACACCGCATTCTCCAGCAAGGGCTGCAGCACCAGCGGCGGAATCAGCGCATCGCCCGGCATTTTCTCCACGTGCCAGGCCACTTTCAGCCGCTCCCCCAAGCGCAGATGCTCCAGCTCCAGATACTGGCGGCACAGCGCCACTTCCTTTTCCAGCGGCGCCAACTGCCGGTTGTCGGCCATCAGCACGCGAAACAGGTCGGCCATGTCTTCCAGCGCCCGCTCGGCCTGTTTCGGATCGGAACGGATCAGGCTGAGCACCGCGTTGATACTGTTGAACAGGAAGTGCGGGCGGATTCGCGCCTGTAACGCCTGCAGCCTGGCCTCGCTGATCGCCGGCGAGAAGGCCCGGCTGCGCAGGTGAAAGTAGCCCAGCAGCACGCCGCTGACCAGCACGACAAACAGCCAGTGGCGTTCGAGTGAGCCGAGGTCGGCATCAAATAAGCGCTGGCTGAAGACATGCACCAGCGTGCTCAGCGCCAGCTCCAGCAGCAGCACCGCGGCCACGCCGAAACGATAAGGCAGGCGCGACAGGACGCCGCGGCCCAGGCACAGGGCAAGCAGGGACAGCAGCAGCACCGGCTGCACCAGCGCGGAGAGATTCATCAGCTCCCGCCACATGCCATCGTAGGTAGACGCCTTCAGCATCGCCGCCGCCACGCTCATGCCGTCCACGATAAACAGG
>JAIOJM010000202.1 GCA_019911785.1 Sulfuricella sp.
GCTGGGGTCGATGACCGCCAGCACCATGCCGGCGGTGACCGCGTCGCCGGCCTTGAGCGTGATCCGCTGGAGCTTGCCGGCGAGCGGGGCGGAAACCACGTAGCGTTCGCGCACCTGGGTTTTGCCGTCATCCTCGATGACCTGCTCGAAGGGTCCGCGCGTGACCTCGGCGACTTCCACCAGCGCCGGTTGCGGCCGGAATGCCATGACCAGCGCACCGACCAAGGCGATACCGAGAAGAGCGAGGAGAATGCGTTTGGTCCAGGACATGTTTCTTTTTACTCCCTTGTTTTCAATACGGCCACCAGATCCAGATGATCCACCCGGTGGCGCACGATCAGCGAACTTGCCACGCCGGCGGCCAGGATGGTGAGGGCGGCGTAGGCATAGGTGCCGGAGGTGATGATAACCGGGAAGGTGATGGTCTCGACATGGATCATGGAGACGATCAGCACCGACAGCAGGTAGCCCAGCCACAGGCCGAGCGGGATCGCCAGCGCGATTTCGATCGCGAGCTCGCCTAATAGCAGCCCGGAAACCTCGTGACGGGTGAAACCCAGCACGCGCAGGCTGGCCAGTTCCCAGGCCCTTTCCGCCAGGGCGATGCGGGCGCTGTTGTAGACCACGCCCACCGCGATTGCGGCGGCGAACGCGGTCACGATGGCGGTGAAAAAAAGCAGAAAGCGGGCGTTGGTTTCGCGGAAGCTGCGCAACAGTTCCCCCTTGATGGAGACGGTGGCGACCTGGGGCATTTCCTTGAGGCGCGCATAAAACTCTTTTGCCTGTGCCGGATCCAGCGTCAGAGCCACGGCGGAGATGGGTTCTCCCTCGCCCATCAGCCGGTTCAGGGCGGTGATGTCCATGTAGGCGGAGAGGCCGACCAGGTCGTTGACGACGCCGGTAACCACGGCTTCGCGCCTGGCGCGGGTGGCTTCGAGGGATTCCAGCATCAGCCGGTCGCCGGGCTTGACCTCCAGCCGTTCCGCCAGCCGCTGGGAGAGCAGGATGCCATCGGGGGGCAGGGGCACGCGGTGCAAATTGGTATCCAGCAACTGGCGCAGTTGCGCATCCGGGGGAAAGCCGGACACGGCGGTGCGGTAGGTGTGATGGCCGGCACGCAGGCGCACCGGCACGGAGCGCACCTCCTCGGTGCGCAGCACGCCGGGCAGGCGGCCGATTTCATACAGGGCGCTGCGGGCGACCGGATTGACGAAAGCCACGTTCGCATCCCCCCGATCGGCCATATAGAACTGGACATCGATCAGGTAGTTCACCGAATCCCGCCAGAAGGTTCCGGACACGAGGATGGCGACCGAGCAGGCGATGCCGAAGGTGGTCAGCAGGGTGCGCAGCAGGCGGCGTTCCAGGGTGCGGATCACCATCCGCGCCTGGGGCGAGAGCAGATGCGCCAGGCCGAGCCGTTCCAGCAGCATGCGCCGGTAGCGGGTCGGGGCGGGCGGGCGCATGGCTTCCGCCGGCGCCAGGGACAGGATGCTGCGCACGGTGCCGAGCGCCGCGCCCACGGCGGCGGCCAGGCTGATGCCCGAGGCCACCAGGGCAATCCATGGCTGGATGCGGTAGGTCAGGCGCGGAAAGTGGAAAAACAGGGTGTACATCGCCGTCATTTCGTAGCCCATCCAGGCGCCGATGGCGAAGCCGAGAACGATGCCTGCCAGCACGATCGCCAGCACCAGCTTGAGGTAATGGGCGGCGATGGCGAAGTCGGTATAGCCGAGCGCTTTCAGGGCCGCGATCTGATCGCGCTGGGTGGCAACCTGCCGGGCCAGCACCACGTTGAGCAGGAATGCCGCCACGCCGAGGAAAATGGTGGGAAAAACCGTGGCCATGGTTTTTTGCTGGTTGATCTCCTGGCTCAGGATGCGGTTCGAGTTCTGGTCTTTGCGGCCGTAAGCACTGAGGCTGCCGTAGGGTTCGAGCAGGTGGTCGAGGGCGTCGATCACCGCCGCCTCGCTGGCACCCGGCGCCAGGCTCAGCGATACGTGGTTGAATGCGCCCTCCATGTCGAAGGCGCTCGCCAGGCGCTCGCGTTCCATCCAGAACACGCCGAAGCCCTTGTCGTCGGGGATCTCGCCGCCGCGGGAGGCGAAGATGTATTCCGGCGACAGCACGATGCCGACGATCTGAAGCTCCTCGCGCTTGCCGTTGAGCAGAGCGGCGACGTGGTCGCCGGGCTTGAGCCCGCGTGCCTTGGAAAATCCCTCCGAGACCAGGGCTTCGTTCCTTTTCCCTGCTTCAGGCAGGCGGCCCTGGCGCAGGAACAGGCGGTTCAGGCTGGGCTGTCCGCCATCTGCCAGGCCGATCATGCGGCCGATCACCGGCTCGGCCACGCCCGGGATGTCCAGGGTCACATCCTGCACCACGGTGGTTCCCACCGCAGCCACTCCCGGCAGTTCGGCGATCTGCCGCTCCACCGGCCGGGGCGCGCGCTTGACGTCGGCGAACACCTGGGCGAAGCGTGCCCCCTCGTAATAGGACTGGCGCGACCATTGCAGCGAGTCGTAAGTGGAGAGGAGGGCGATGAAGGAGCCGATGCCCGAGGCCACTACCAGAGCGATGGTGAACGCCTGGCTGCGCATCTGCCAGAGGTCGCGCAGCAGTTTTCTGTCTAGCGCTTTCATTCTGATTGCCAATCAAAAGCTTTACCGCAAAGGACGCGAAGGTTCGCAAAAGAGATCAACACCAAGCGATATCCAGAAAATATTCTTCTGGTTGCTTTTCCTTTGCGCCCCTTTGCGCCCTTTGCGGTGAAAATGATTTTCATGGATTTACCAGCTTAATTCAGCCGGAGTAAGCTTGTGCGGGTTGGTCTCCACCGAGGCGATATGCCCGTCGGCCATGCGCATGACTCGGTCGGCCATGCCGGCGATGGAGGCGTTGTGGGTGATCACTACCGCCGTGGTGCCGAGTTCCTGGTTGATTTTGGCGATTACTTCCAGCACCACCTTGCCGGTTTGGTAGTCTAGCGCCCCGGTCGGTTCGTCGCACAGCAGCACGTCCGGCTGCTTGGCGATGGCGCGGGCGATGGCCACGCGTTGCTGCTCGCCGCCGGAGAGCTGGGAGGGGAAGTGGTCCATGCGGTGTTCCAGTCCGACCAGTTTCAGGGCTTCTTCCGGCGTCATCGGCTTGGGCGCGATATCGGTCACCAGGGCGACGTTCTCGCGCACGGTGAGGCTGGAAATCAGGTTGTAGAACTGGAACACGAAGCCGACGTGATCGCGGCGGTACTCGGTCAGTTCGCGCTCGCCGGAGGTGGCCAGGTTGTGGTCGCGCCAGAATGCCTCGCCGCTGGTGGGCGTGTCCAGGCCGCCGAGGATGTTGAGCAGGGTCGATTTTCCGCTGCCCGAAGGCCCCAGCAGCACGACGAACTCGCCCTGGTAGATCTCGATGTCCAGCGCGCGCAGCGCCGGCACTTCCACTTCTCCCATGTGGTAAGTCTTGGTCAGGCCGCGCGCGACGAATACGGTTAGCGGTGATGGCTGCATGTGTTGAATCCCTCTCCATTCCAGACTATCCAATAAAGGATGCTTTTACAACTGAGGTGCCCAGGCGAATTAAGGTGGAATGCAAAAATTTGGTTGCGTTTTGTCAACCTCGATACTAGAATTAGTGGTAAATCTAGAGTCAAGGCACAAGATGTTGTGGATATGTCGTGGATATCTTGTGGACAAGAGCCAAGTCACACAGACGAACCGCAATAATTAAAACAGGAGGAAACCAACCATGCAGCTTTCTACCGATTCCGTTTCGCCTTCCCCTTTTGCCGCCTCGAATTTCGGTTCCGGCGAAACCATGACGGGCCGCGAATCCGTCTATGCCCAGTACAGGATCATCCGCCGTAACGGCTCGGTGGTCGGCTTCGAACCCGCCAAGATTTCGATTGCACTGACCAAGGCGTTCATCGCCGTCAACGGCGGCCAGGGCGCAGCTTCCGCGCGCGTGCGCGAGGTCGTCGCCGCGCTGACCGAGAGCGTGGTGTCCGCCCTGATACGGCGCCAGCCCAACGGCGGCACTTTCCATATCGAGGATATCCAGGACCAGGTCGAGCTGGCGCTGATGCGCTCCGGCGAGCACGATGTCGCCCGTTCCTACGTGCTGTACCGCGAGCAGCGCACTCAGGAGCGCGCCCGGCACAAGCAGGAGCAGCCGGCCGCCGCGCCGCACGTGATCAACGTCAGCGAAAACGGCCAGACCCGCCCGCTCGACATGGCGCGCCTCAACGGCCTGCTGCAATCGGCCTGCGACGGGCTGGGGGCGGCCGTTTCTCCGCAGCCTATCCTCGAACATACCCTGAGGAATCTGTACGACGGCGTGCCGTTCGAGGAAGTGGGCAAGTCGGCGATTCTCTCCGCCCGCACCCTGATCGAGAAAGAGCCGGCCTACAGCTTCGTCACCGCGCGCCTGCTGCTCGACACCATCCGCAAGGAAGT
>JAIOJM010000203.1 GCA_019911785.1 Sulfuricella sp.
GTCGCCAGATCCTGGCTTTCCAGGGCCTCGATGCCGTAAGCCACGGCCTGAAAATCGTTGATCAATCGAACCTGGGGGATGCGGAACTCCGCTGCGATCGACGCCTCATCGATCCGCCAGGGCAGGTTGGTGATGTTCGCCCGCCCTCCTTCAACCGGGCCGGCCACGCCGAAACAGGCAGCGGCAAGGGAGATGGGGGGGAAATCGCTCAGGAAACCGGCGACGATCTGTTCCAGGCTGGTGAATGAAGCGCTGTCGAAACGCCGCTCGGCGAGCACGCCGCCTCCGGTTTCGAAAAGCCGAAGCAGCGTCTTGGTGCCCCCGATATCGCCAGCGAGCAAGATTTTCTTGATGGAAGTGTTCATGGCCAGAATGATAAACTACTCTGAATGTTTATGCCGTGATCACAACACATCGAAGCGAGGCCCCATGCACCCGGCAATTGACCAAGCGGTTTCCCAGGCCGGCCAGATCATCCTCGGCAAGGAACGGCAGATCCGGCTCGCCTTCGCCTGCCTGCTGGCACGCGGCCACCTTTTGATCGAGGACATACCGGGCGTCGGCAAGACCACCCTGGCGCACGTGCTGGCGCAGATCCTGGGTCTCGATTTCCAGCGCATCCAGTTCACCAGCGACCTGCTGCCCGCAGACGTCCTCGGTGTTTCGGTCTATGACCGGGAAAGCGCCTCCTTCAAGTTTCACCACGGGCCGATTTTCGCCCAGCTCATCCTGGCCGACGAGGTCAACCGCGCCACCCCGAAAACCCAGAGCGCCCTGCTTGAGGCGATGGAGGAGCAGCAGGTGACGGTCGAGGGCGAAACCCGCCCTCTGCCCGAGCCGTTTTTCGTCATCGCCACACAGAACCCGATGCACCAGATCGGTACCTTCCCCCTGCCGGAATCGCAGCTCGACCGATTCCTGATGCGGATCGATCTGGGCTACCCGGACGCGAAATCGGAACGCGCCCTGCTCCAGGGTAGCGACCGTCGCAGCCTGATCTCGCAGCTTAAACCCTGCATGGACGGCAAACAGCTTGCCGCCCTGCAGGAAAACGTCCGCACCGTGCATGTTTCCGCAGCCCTGCTCGACTACCTCCAGGCCCTGCTCGAATTCACCCGACGATCTCCGCTCTACGACTGCGGACTGTCGCCGCGTGCCGGTCTGGCGCTGCTGCACAGCGCACAGGCCTGGGCCTTGATGGAAGGCCGCGACTACGCCATGCCGGAAGACCTCCAGGTGGTGCTGCCAAGTGTAGTCGGCCATCGCCTGCGCTTCGCCCACGGCGAAACGGGCGCCCAGCCATCCAGCCCCGCCCAACGCCTGCTCGACGCCGTCGCCATTCCCTGACCCGGAAAATCTTTTAACCACGCATTTACATGAATCAAATCACCACCAAGCAATATCATATTTGATGAGCACATCAAAGACGCCGATATAACCGTGAGTCACCCAAAGCGGCTAGTTTTTCACTCCTTCCCCCTTGCAGGGGGAAGGTTGGGATGGGGGTTAAAATGCCGACTCTCTGGCGAAACTTTCAACCCCCACCCTAACCCTCCCCCTGCCAGGGGGAGGGAATATTGGCATATGTTTGATTTTTGATTGATCGCAACTTTTAAAACCAATTCAGCGATGTTCCGACTCTTCAACCGCCCGGTGTGGCGGCGGATTTTCAACCGGATCGATGTGGAGCGCGGGCCGGTTACCCTCGACCGCCAGCGGATTTTCATCCTGCCCACGCGCCACGGCCTGATGTTCGCCGTGGTGCTGCTGCTGATGCTGCTCGGCTCGATCAACTACGCCCTGAGCCTCGGTTTCGTCCTCACCTTTCTGCTCGGCGGCATGGCGCTGGTCGCTATCCTGCACACCTACCGCAACCTGGCCCAACTCACGGTAAGCGCCGGCAAAACGATACCGGTCTTCGCCGGGCAGCAGGCCAGCTTCAGCCTCTGCCTGAACGGCTCCGGCACCACGGAACGATTCGCCATCGGCGTGATGTTTGAAAAACAGCAACCACAGTTCGTGGACGTTCCCACCGGCGAAACCGTATACGCATCGCTTACTCTGCCTGCCCCTCAGCGCGGCATCCTCCGGCCGGGATGCTGCACCCTGTTCAGCCGATTCCCGCTGGGCCTGTTCCGCGCCTGGTCAAAGCTCGACCTGGATATGGCCTGCATGGTTTATCCGCAACCGGACTCTGCCAGGCTACCCCAGCTTGCCGGCGTTCAGGGCCGTGGCAGCAAAGCAATCGCAGCCGAGGGCAGCGACGACTTTCGCGGCATGCGCCCGTACCATCCCGGCGATTCGCTGCGCCACGTCGCCTGGAAGGCGATGGCACAGGGACGGGGGATGCTGACCAAGCAGTTTTCCGGCCAGGCTCTGCCCGAACTCTGGCTGGATTGGGACGACCTCGCCGGCATGGACACCGAGGCGCGCCTTTCCCGCCTGTGCCGCTGGGTGCTGGACGCGCAGAATGCCGGCCTGAGCTACGGCCTGCGGATACCCGGCTCCAGCATGGCTCCGGGCAACGGCGAGGCGCACCAGCGCACCTGTCTGGAAGCGCTGGCGCTGTTTGGCATAGCCCCTCACAAAAATGCGCATCCGGCTAAAGCTTGATAACAACACCTGGCTGCTGGCCGCGATGGCGCTTGCCATCGCCCCGCACACCCCGCGCCTGCCGATCTGGATCAGCCTGCTCTGCCTCGGGGTGGGCGCGATGCGCCTCGTCCAGGTCCGCCTGCCTGCCCGCTGGCTGTTGGTCACGCTTGCCGCTGCCACCGCAGCGGGGATTTACGCCAGCTACCATACGCTGCTCGGGCGCGATGCCGGTGTTGCCCTGCTGGTCGCGATGCTGGCCCTCAAGCTGCTGGAATCCAGAACGCTGCGCGACAGCATGGTGGCCATCTTCATCAGCTATTTTCTGGTCATCACCCACTTCCTTTATTCCCAGTCCATCCCTACCGGCCTGTACCTGCTGCTGGTAGTGCAGATCATCACCACCGCCCTGATCGGGCTCAATCATCCAGGCGGGCAAATCGAACCGCGCAGGCAGCTGCGTCTGGCTGCCGTGCTGCTGGGACAGGCGGTGCCGGTCATGCTGGTCCTGTTCCTGTTTTTTCCGCGCGTGCCGGGCCCGTTGTGGGGTCTGCCAGGCGATGCCTACGAAGGAATGACGGGGCTGAGCGACAGCATGGCGCCCGGCAGCATCAGCAAGTTGAGCCAATCCGGCGCGGTGGCTTTCCGCGTGGCCTTCGATGGCCCGCCACCCAAGCCGGAGCAGCGCTACTGGCGCGGCCCGGTGCTGGATTTCTTCGATGGGCGGAGCTGGTCGGCCACGGCAGCGCCTGACCAGAAACAAGCCAACATCGCCGTGACAGGCGATCCGGCCAGCTACACGCTGACGCTCGAGCCGCACAACAAGCGCTGGCTGCTCGCGCTGGATCTGCCTGCCAAACTGCCGCCCGCCAGCCGCCTTGGCGCGCGTTACGAACTCCTCGCCGACCAGCCGGTGCGGCAGCGCCTGCGCTATCGCGCAGTATCCTATCCGGATTACCAGGCCGGCCTCAGCCCAGGCGCGACAGAACTAAACCGCTCGCTGCGGCTGCCTGCATTGGGCAACCTCAAGGCACGGGAGATGGCGGGCGCCTGGAAGCGCGCCGCGAAGGACGATGGGGAAATAGTGCGCAGAGCCCTGGAACTGTTTCGCAGCGAGGCCTTCTTCTACAGCCTCACCCCACCGCTGCTCGGGGCCAATTCGGTGGACGAATTCCTGTTCGACACCCGGCGCGGTTTCTGCGAGCACTATGCCGGCAGTTTCGTATTCCTGATGCGCGCGGCAGGCGTACCAGCCCGGGTGGTGACAGGCTATCAGGGCGGAGAATCCAACCCGTTCGGCAATTACCTGATTGTGCGCCAGTCAGATGCTCACGCCTGGGCCGAGGTCTGGCTCGAGAACCGGGGCTGGGTGCGCGTCGACCCGACTGCGGCAGTTGCCCCGCGACGGATAGAATCCGGCCTGGCTGCCGCGCTTCCGGCAGGTGAACCGCTTCCCCTGCTGGCACGGATGGATAGCGCCTGGCTGATGCAATTGCGGATGAGCTGGGATACGCTGAACAACGACTGGAACCAGTGGGTGCTGGGCTACGGGCAGGAACGGCAATATGACTTGCTGTCACGCCTGGGATTCGAAATGGCCTCGTGGAAGGAACTGGCGGTCGGCCTGGCAGCTGGCGTTGGGGCGCTGCTGCTGGCATTTTCCGGCTTGATGCTGTGGCGGCGCGCCCCGACTGGCGCAGACCCGGCCACTGTGATCTATCAGCGCTTTTGCCGCAAGCTGGCACGCACCGGGATTGTCCGCCAGCCCAACGAAGGCCCGGCAGATTTCGCCAAACGGTCGGCCATGTTGCGCCCCGATCTGGCATTGAGCACAGCATCGATCAGCGAGCTTTATATCGCACTGCGTTATGCACCGCACCCAAACCCCTCCGACTTGCGACAATTCGGGAAGCGGGTAAGAGCCTTCAGGCCCAAATAAGGGGAGGGTTCCCGGCTTTACGCAGCTTCAACTATCTCAACAGGGGTGCCGGCAGCTACCCGGTCAAACAGATCCAGGATATCTTCATTTCGCATCCGCACGCAGCCCTTCGAGCCGGGCACGCCCATCTCCGTTCCGTCCGGCGTGCCGTGGATGTAAATGTAGCGGCGCATGGTATCGACGCTGCCAAGCCGGTTCCTGCCCGGCTCACAGCCCGAAAGCCAGAGAATCCGGGTCAGAATCCAGTCGCGGCCGGGAGATTGCGCGCCCAGTTCCGGCGTGTAAATCTCCCCGGTCGGCCGGCGTTTGACGAACACGCTGTTGGCGGGCTGGCCCGCACCGATCTTGGCACGAATGATGTGCGAGCCGCGCGGCGTGCAGTAGCTGCCGCTCTCCTCACCAACCCCATTCAGGGCGGTGGAAACGATATAGCGCCTGATCAGTGCGTCCTGATCGTCGAACAATTCCAGGGTTTGGTCGGCAACGACTATCCTAATTCGCAACGGTACAACCCTTTCCGCGCCGCTGCGCAAAAAAACCGCTCAACAGGCCGCCGCATTCATCCGCCAGAATCCCTCCCACCACCTCGGCATGGTAGTTCAGCCGGGTCTCGGCGGGAAGATCGATGATGCTGCCGCAAGCGCCGGTTTTAGGGTCGGAAGCGCCAAACACGACACGAGCAATGCGGGCATGGAAGATGGCGCCCATGCACATGGCGCAGGGTTCCAAGGTAACGTAAAGGGAACAACCCGGCAGACGGTAATTGCCGAGGCGCTCGGCGGCATCGCGCAAGGCCATGATTTCCGCATGGGCGCTGGGGTCGTGGCGCGAAATCGGCGCATTGAAACCGCGCCCGACTATCTCCCCATCCCTCACCACCACCGCGCCGACGGGCACCTCCCCCACCGCCCAGGCATCGCGGGCAAGAGCGAGCGCCTCGCGCATGAAACGCATATCCAATGAATCATCTTCCATAATAAGCAAAGCTATCACATCTCCATGGGGATGGTCACGCCTTTGTCACCCGAAGTAAAATAGATGGGGTATGAACAAGGACAGAATTGGCGTACAGATCCTTCGCTAGCATAAACCCGGAAAACAGGAAGACAACAAGTGCCAGAGTTACAACATCAAAACGACATTCTCCGCGCCAGACTGAATATGGAAACGGCCCGGATTGCGTGGAAGGAATTGCTCCGTTTTTTTGCCGCCGGAACGGTCATTGCGGTTAGCGAAGGACTGGATTTGGTCGAAGTCGCCATTCAAATCTCGAATGACAACAAGGCGCTGATCGAACAATGGATGATCGAGAAGCGAGTTGACAAGGTATCCGATGCACAGGCGAAAGACTGGCTGGAAGCAGATGCCGATTTATGGGCAGTGGTAGTCAGGCCGTGGATATTGGTCCAGCAAGTTACCGAATAAACACATCAAGCCCGCTCCCGGTTTCTGCATCTGGAGCGTTGAATCAGGCGCACAAAACAACGAACTGGAAAAATACCAGCAAAGCTTGGGCAAATACTATTGCTACCAACGGGTCAAATTCACGCTTTCTGAGTAGCTCAAACGACGCATTTTATACCCGAAACCAGTCGCTCAGCGTGAAGCTAACGCGGCCAGCTCAGCTTGCTGTTGCGGCTGCTCCCTAATCTGGACATCGGCGCCATCCATATTGATGGCGGCGTAAGAAATCAGCCAACGTTTTCCGTCGTCTTTGTCCAGAATCACCGCCTGCTTGCGGCGTAACTCAAGGACTTGTCCGCGCCGCGGACTATTGGCTTGAGCGTCGAAATATTCAATAGGCTGGCCTATTTGCAAGCGGGATTGAATCGCCAGCAACCAGCGTGGCTCATCCAGAACGCGGTCGATAGCGGCCCGCATCCGAAAGAGTTCAAAGGCAGAGGCCTGATTTAGCGCTTTGAGAACATCCGAGAAATTCATGGTGACACGACCTCTTTCTGATTTGGTTACGTCGGCAAAGCCACCGTGAGCGCGATGCCGAACCGCTCGCTCACGTGCAGGGCCGTTTCCTTTCCCTGCTCCAACGGGTTCAGGAAAGGCAGACTGACATTGTAAATGTACCGCGGCTTCACGCTGGGTGAAACCACACTCTTTCCGGAGTGATATTTCCAAAGGGGAACTCGCACACCCAACTGGCCGCCAGAAGAATAAGCAGGCGAGCGTTCTCTTTTTGCAGCGCTGCCAATGCATCCGATTCAGTCATTGGCCTCGCGCTGACCCCTTCGCTCAACGGGTTTCACCGTCTGCTCGACGACCAAACGAACAATGAGGTCGGCAAACGGTTCGATGTTGCCATAAGTGCTGGCCTGCTCCAGCGCGGCCAGATATTCGCTTCGGCTCTCTACGGTGACGATGGTCCAGACATAGCCCCCCGTCACCAACAGATAATTCATTAGAAATCTGCCCAGACGACCGTTGCCATCCATGTAGGGATGGATGAAGACGAAAAAGAAATGCCCAAGTACAGCACGAACACCGGCGTGCTCCTCGCTGGCGATCAATTCCAGCAACACAGGCATGCAGTCGCGCACCGCCGCCGGGGCCAGCGGAACATGCAAGGCATTGCGGATGAATACTTGGCTGTTGCGATAGCCGGCAAGATCGGCGGGTTTGAGAATACCGGCCGTAACGCTTGGCGAAAACAGTGCCAGATGCCACTCCCCAAAGTGTTTCTTCAGGGGCTCTCCCGGATGAAGCCCACTCGTCAGCGCCTCCCGAATCAGTTGGATCACACGTTTGTGGGCCTCGAAATACCCCTTGGCCGCCATTGCATCCCGGGCAGTCTGGTCCTGAGAGCTTGCCAAAGGATTCCAGTCACCCTCCTTGACCCGTTGAATGAGTTCGTCGGTGACGCGGTAGCCTTCAATCGAGAGGGAATGATAGGCATCCGCCGCATACCGTGCTTCGATGTCCTGAATGAGTCGCTGGACATCGGCAAATTCGTGGCGCATCACCGCATCGAATCGGGCGATGACCGTTTTGCGCATGCTCATCCACCTAGCCCGGATACGCTGCACGTAGGGGGATTCGTTGCGGTTTCCCTCGATCTCGACCAGTTGCTCGTCAAAGGGATTCTTCGGGAAAACCCTGTAGTCCGCTGCCCGCATTGCAGCCACCAGTTGCTGGGCGTCATCCGCCCTGCCGACAGCCATCAGGCCTCCCGCCATGCGACCGGCCACGACACTGTTTCCACCTTCGAGCAACAAGCGCGTGAGCACGGTGACATCCAGACACCGAAAAACGATCTGCGCCGCCAGAGGGTGCCGATTGCAAAAACTCGGACCAGCCTTGACCAGGGCTTCTTCGAGCGGCAGCAAACGCAGTCCATTTTCAGTCTCATTGGCTGACTGCGACAGAGCATCCGCCTGCACACGATAGAGAAAAACGGAACAGCCATGCGGTAGATTGACGACCTGATTGTTGGCCTGCGGCGCATGGAGTTGAATCTGTTTGCTTACCCCGGTGTCCCCGCTGTACTTGAGCAGCGACAACTCTGGGGTAACCTGCCATTGCGCCCCGAATCTGGCATTGGCATAGGCCGCGACAAAGGACTCCATGTGAGCGTACCACGTCGTGGAATCGCCGGCATCCTCGGTCGGATTACTTGAGATGTACCAACCTCCAATGACCTGCCGCAGGAAACCGGCTCTGACCAGCCGTTCGCGATGCGTCCGAGTCAGTTCGGGATGGGCCGCCACTTCAATGGCGAAGATACCGCGATCCTGAATGTTCTTCAGGACGTTGAGAGAAGCCGCCAGCTTTTCGTTAGGAGTGGCCATTGATTTGAATACTGGCCGGCATCATCGACCATTAGACTAGAATAATGTCTCATTGTAGCTCTACTATTGCGAGACATCAATTCTCTAGTCTACCGTTTTGAAATCCACATGTTTTGACGAGCGAAACAGATGCCACCGGCGGTGGTTCCTAACGATTTCCCTTGCCCTGATACCGTCAGCCCGAAAAATTTGGTTGACGGTATGTAGTTGAAAGACCTGTCACTCCCACTCAAT